>CAZRNW010000342.1:0-4651 GCA_964601535.1 uncultured Flavobacteriaceae bacterium | reverse complement strand
ATAATATTAAATCGAAATACGAAGAACATCACAATGTAACTTATACCGACGAAGCCATTAAGGCTTGTGTTACTTTAACTGCACGCTACATTACCGACCGCCATTTACCTGATAAAGCGATTGATGCTTTAGATGAATCCGGTTCGCGTGTTCATATTACTAATATTAATGTTCCGCCAAATATTCTTGAATTAGAAAAGAAAATGGAAGACATTAAAGAATTGAAAAATCAGGTAGTCCGCTCACAGAAATACGAAGAGGCTGCTAAATTGCGTGATTCTGAAAAACAATTACAGGCGCAATTAGAAGCTGCGAAAAAAGCATGGGAAGAAGAAACCAAACAAAACCGTGTTACTGTTACTGAAGATAATGTTGCCGAAGTGGTGAGTATGATGAGCGGTGTTCCTGTTCAGCGTGTGAACCAAAACGAGAGCGACAAACTCGTTAAGATGAACGAACTTTTAAAAGGAAAAGTTATCGGACAGGATGCAGCTCTTTTAAAAGTAGTAAAAGCTATTCAGCGTAACCGCGCTGGATTAAAAGATCCTAATAAACCAATCGGTTCATTTATTTTCTTAGGCCCAACCGGTGTAGGTAAAACACAATTAGCAAAAATATTAGCACGTCACTTATTCGATAACGATGAAGCTTTGACTCGCATTGATATGAGTGAATACATGGAAAAATTTGCGGTAACCCGATTAATCGGAGCGCCTCCGGGATATGTTGGTTATGAAGAAGGCGGACAGTTAACGGAAAAAGTCCGTCGCCGCCCCTACGCTGTTGTTTTATTAGATGAAATTGAAAAAGCGCATCCGGATGTATTCAATATGTTATTACAAGTATTGGATGACGGACAATTAACAGATAGTTTAGGACGCAGAGTTGATTTTAAAAATACAATCATCATCATGACCTCTAACATTGGCGCACGTCAGTTAAAAGATTTTGGTCAGGGTGTTGGTTTTGGAACGGCTGCAAAAACAGATCATGCCGATGAACATTCGAAAGGTGTGATTGAAAATGCATTGAAAAAAGCTTTTGCGCCGGAGTTCTTAAACCGTATTGATGACGTAGTAATGTTTAATTCGTTAACACGCGAAGACATTCACAAGATTATTGATATTGAATTAGGAAATTTATTCGGACGTGTGAACTCTTTAGGGTATCAGATTAAGATTACTGATGCTGCAAAAGATTTCATTGTAGAAAAAGGTTATGATGTCCAGTATGGTGCGCGTCCGTTGAAGCGTGCTATTCAAAAATATCTTGAAGATCCGATGGCAGAAGAAATCATTAAGAGTAATTTAGCTGAAGGCGATGAGATAGAAGTGGATTACGATAAAGCCAAAGAACAAATTACTGTAAGTACCCATAAGCCAAAAGCGAAGAAGGGAAAGAAAGAAGATAAAGCTTAGGCTTCGACTCCGCTCAGCCTCCGCTTAATTTAAATTGAAAACCCCTGCAGAAATGTGGGGGTTTTTGTTTTATATTTGTTCTATGAAAAAAATCTACTATCTCTCCTCTTGCAGCACTTGTGCGAGAATTATAAAAGAATTAGGATTAGAGAAAAAAGGATTTATTTTTCAGGATATAAAAACAGAAAAAATTACTTCTTCGCAATTAGCAGAAATGAAAGAAAAAGCCGGAAGCTACGAAGCTTTATTTAGCCGCGTTGCTTTAAAATACAAAACACTTAAAGTAAAACCTGCTTCGGAAAACGAATACAAAAAATTAATTCTGGAAGAATACACTTTTCTGAAACGTCCTGTTATTTTAATTGGTAAAGAAATATTTGTTGGCAACAGCCCGAAGAATGTTGCGGCTGCGAAAGCTTCGTTGTAATCGTGGTTTCGACTACGCTCAACCACCGCGTTTTCAAAAAGTACTTGTTTATAAGCTATCGGTGCCTGAGCGAAGCCGAAGGCACTTCTATTTCTTATTTAAAAACCGAAATAAATCCTTTATCTGAATTATGTTTTCCGGTACAACTTGATTTGTAATTTGCTACATAAAAATAAGTACCATCATTTAAATCGGGCGACCATTTCTCAAACTTCTCCGTTGTTCTGAATTGTTCTTTTCCCCAGCGGTCGTACAAAATAAATTCTACTTCATCGAAATTATAATTTTTAAAATCTACAATATCATTAATATTATCCCCGTTCGGTGTAACAACATTTGGGAAACGTTCCGATAATTTTAACTCAAAAGGCACAACATTAATTTCATCACTACTGTAACATCCGCCATTATTAATTGTAAGTGTATAAGTTCCCGGCAACGCGTAAATATTTGGTGTGGTTTGTCCCGTACTCCACGAATAAGTTATCGCCGAAACATTCGATCTTACCAAAGCAGGAACACCCAGACAAGTCGGTACATCTTCCCCAATATCAAATTCTGTTGGATTAACCACGCTTAAAATACTTTTAATAGTGTCTGTTCTGTTGCAGGTATTCGTGTCTGTTACGACTAATAAAATATTATAAGCGCCGAGTGCTGTATAGGTTGTTGAAATTGTGTTCGAAAATGAGGTAACACCGTTACCCAAATCCCAATAACTGCTGCCCGTGTTTGTAGTGCTGACAAAAGTTGGTGTGAATGGCGGACAACCAATAATACTTGCACCGTAAGAAGAATTCGCATTAATGAAAGTTTGCATGTCAACTTTTACAAATGCATCATTACAAGCGTAGTTAGTGGAAGTACTGACACATGTTGTTGCATAAGCATTTGGTGTTACAGGTAATCCGCCGGGCACGCCCAAAGAAGTATAATAATAACCTTTGTCATCAAAATCCGCTAAACCTGACGATTCTCCCGGAGCATTTGAACTCCATGAAACATTTTGAGACCCGCCAAAATAGGAAGCAAAGGCTAATGAAGAACAATTTTGTTTGAACTGAGCAATATACAAATCAGTATTCCCTCCTCCATAAGGCTGTAAAGCATTAGGCGTTGTCGGAAGTAAATTGGCAGCATATCCTCCAATATAAATATTTTCACAGCTGTCAACTCTTACTGCAGAAAAAGATAAATTAGGACTTGGAGCAGGCAGTATTGGCGGCGGCGGAAAACCGAATTTTGTTTTAAAAGTCAAGCCGGCTAAGGAAGAGTTTAATTTATAAATGGTATTATAACCATTCGGATTACTGAAGGTTCCTGAACTTGCCGTGAATGTAGATGGCAAGCTCATACTGCCCGTCAAATACAGATTATTATTTCTATCAAGATTCATTATGGCGGCATAGTCATGAGAACTTGTTCCGAGATATGTTGAAGCAATAATGGAAGTTCCGGTTGAATTAATGTGTGAAATGTACAGATCAGCAGTCGTGCCTGTTCCATTTTTTATAGTGTTATAGGCACCCGGTGTTGTTGGAAAATTTGAACTGCTTGTGCTTCCGTAACAATAAACACCACCTGAACCATCTAATTTAATAGAGGTTCCGCTTTCGTTTGTGGAGCCTCCAAGATAAGTACTCCAAAAAAGATTACTTAATGTATTGTCTATTTTAAACACATAGGCATCTACCGGGCCCTGGCGCGCGGATGAAATTACACCTGAGGTAACAGGAAAATTAGTTGAAGTGGTAGCCCCAATAACATATACATTCCCGGAATTGTCACATTCCATTTCAGAAAACCAGCCCCACCACCACGCACTGGGATTAAAAGTATTTATGACATCATTGCCTGATCCGCCAACATATGTGCTCGCTAATAAAGCAGTTCCCGTCATGTTTAATTTTGAAATAGTAATATCTAAATCGCCATCACCATAAACATCATTAAATGTAGTATCAAAAGCACTGGCAGTACATGGAAAATCGTCAGACTCAGTTATGCCTAAAATAATAATTTCATTATTCTTCACCATGATATCACCGGGCGCATCACCATACGAGCCTCCAATATAAGTTGAAAATAATTTTAGAGACCCGGTATTGTTATAAACCGAAATCACATTATCAATAAAACCCCATCCCGAAGTAATGATTGTTGCATTATTCAATTGAAATGCTCCAGGAGTTGTCGGATAACCGTGATCGGCTTCAGCTCCAACATAAATATTTCCATTTGAATCATAAGAACAACAATCTCCAAAAGCATAATTTGTCATTCCCGAATAAGAGCAAACAACCACAACGGGGTCAATAACTAATTCGTAATTTTTATTATAACCTTCCGGGAAAATAAAGCCAATTGTAGTTTTATTAATCAAGTTGTATTTGCATTTTACTTGTTTTTTAATTCCGTTGATGATTTGGTATGCAAAAGGCGCTCTTTCAATTATATTGCCAACAGAAGTTTTAATTACCAATTCATCGTTTATAATTTCAATTCCATCTGTGTAATTAAAATTTAATTTGATTGCACTCACATTAGCATTCGGTTTAATAATAAAATCGTATTTCAAATTAATTGAGTTGCTGTAAAGTTTCAGGTCAACTCCATTATATATTTCATTAAATAAAACATTTCCATAAGCCTTGACTTCACTTGCCCATTTGTTTTTGTCTTTTCCTAAAAAGTAATTGTAATACTCCGGCTGCTGTTCTTTTTTTGAAAATTTATTTAAATCAGCTCCGACAAAAGATACTTCATAATTATGTCCGTGAACAACAGGAGGTTTTTCGTGTGACTT
>CAZRNW010000341.1:0-4653 GCA_964601535.1 uncultured Flavobacteriaceae bacterium | reverse complement strand
ACATGAGTATAAAATTCCTTATCTGCGCCGAATAAGGACGAACCGGAGAATGCTTCACGTCGAAAATCGTTAGCCAATAATTATTGAAAATACCCTTAAAACTTTCGAAACTATGGAGAAAAATCACAAAACCAAGAACTGAACCGGAAATTAAGCCGATTGCTTTGATAAACAATTCGGATTTTGTGTTCCTTAAATTCACCAACACATAAACTAATAATAAAATTAAAGCATTCGGGAATTTTGCCAGAAATAACGCAAAACAAATAATCCCATACAAAAGCGAACTGATAAATAACGACCGAATTTCAGTTTTTGTTTTTTCATGAAAAATTACAGCCATTGCCAATAATGCTAAAATCAATGACCAGGTATTGTACGACATCGTCATAGGTAAATAATCGTAATTCACATAAGAACTCAACAAGAGAATACTTAAAAATAAAAACTTAGACGGAGTTTCAAGTTTAATTTTCTTAAATTTTAAATATCTGAACAGACTGAAAGCAAAAACGATAACAGCCAGCGATTGATAAATAAATTTGGCCAGCCTGAGATTTATTAAAGTGGGACTGCCAAAACAAAAGAATTTATTTAAAATGCCGAAAGCCGTGGTGAGATAAACATCCGGATTAAAATTATTGGAGAAATAGAGATAATAAGTTTCATCACTCATTTCAAAACCACGGTTTGAAAAATGAAAAGCGCCCCAGGTGATTAAACAAAGTGCCGACAAGCATACAGAAACTGAAATAAAACTGATTATGGTGGTATAATTTATTTTAGTTCCCATTCGTTGTTGACTAAAAAACAAGCCTGGTTGGTAGTAATAGCTTTACCGGTACCGTAAAAATCGCCCTGCTCTACTTCCAGATGAAAAGCCTCCAGTACATAATCCTGAATAACGCTGTCTTTGTAGGCAATTATGTTACACAAATAACTTCCGTTGTTCAGAGGAAATTGTTTAACATGACACTGAATTACATTTTTCTTGCTCACATTATCAAATGGTTGATTGGTGATATGATTTGCAAGGGTGAACATTTCACGTCCTTCATCGGAGTAAATTGTAATTGCTAAGGCGAGATTTGTAATATTTTCTTTCAGCAAATCAAATTCAATTTCAAAAGTCACATCAGCTCCTGTTTGTGCCGCGTTAATCACATAACCGGATTTGTCTTTAAGAATGATATTCCTGAATCTGAAGTTACCTTCACCTTTGCGGTCGGTACGCGTTGAAATTTCTGATTTCGATTGTACAATCACATCTTTGAGATAATGTTTTAAACACGCATCGGTATCTGACAAAGGAAAATCAATTCTTCCGTTTTTGAGTACGATAGCTTTATTGCATAAACTTTGAATGGAAGCCATGTGATGACTCACAAATAAAATAGTTCGCCCACTATTGGAAACATCTTTCATTTTCCCGATGCATTTTTTCTGGAATGCTGCATCACCTACGGCCAGTACTTCATCCACTATTAAAATTTCAGGTTCCAGATGGGCGGCAACGGCGAATGCGAGACGTACATACATTCCGCTGCTGTATCGCTTAACAGGTGTGTCCAAGAAATCTTTTACTTCGGCGAACTCTACAATTTCTTCAAATTTCGAATTGATTTCTCGCTTAGTCATTCCTAATACAGAACCATTCAGATAAATGTTTTCTCTTCCGCTTAAATCGCCATGAAAACCTGTGCCTACTTCCAGTAAAGAAGCAACGCGGCCTGTAATTTCAATTCTTCCTTTTGTAGGCGGTGTAATTCGTGATAAAATTTTTAATAAGGTAGATTTTCCTGCTCCGTTACGCCCTATAATTCCGATGCGGTCGCCCCGCTGAATTTCGAAGGACACATCATCCAATGCCCAGAATTCTTTTGTATCTGCGGGAGAGCCTATGCTCTTCAAATTCTTAAACGTGTTCATGAAATTACCGTAAAGCGTATCGCTTTGCGCCTTGGCACTTTTGTTCAGCAAATATTTCTTGCTGACGCCTTCTGCTTTTATGATGGTATTATTTCCCATTAAATGTGATCCACAAAATCACGTTCGAATTTGTAGAAATATTTTATGCCTATAATTAAAAACAAAAATGAAACACTGAGTGAAATAATAAAATAAGTTGTATTGTAAATAGCATCGCCGCCAAACAGACAATATTTAAATCCGTCGATAGCGCCCATCATGGGATTCAGACAAAAAATCCAATGTGACCATTTAGGCAGGCGTTCCAGATAATAACTGCTCGATAAAATTACCGGCGTTACATACATACCGAATTGAACTAAAACAGGAACAATAAATTTCACATCCCTGAATTTTACATTAATGGTAGCGAAATACAAACCGATACCAAAACCATTGATGACCGTCAGCAAAATAAAAAGGGGCGCCAAAACCATTTGCCAGTGCAGCGGCTGACCGCTAATGATGAAAAGTACGATTAAAATTATTAGGGAAATAAAAAAATCAACTAAGCAAACCATAATGGTACTTAGTGGAATGATTATTTTCGGAAAAAATACTTTAGAGAATAAATTCGAATTCCCGATAATGGAATTGCTTACATCATTTAAAACATTCGCAAATAACTGCCAGAGCAATAAGGCCGAAGCCACATAAACAAAATTTGTGCTGGCATCCGTTGTTCCTGAAATTTTAACGGAGATATAACCGAAAACAAGAATATTAATTAATGGTTTAATAAGCGCCCATAAAATTCCTGCGAAAGCTTGCTTGTAACGTACCAGAAAATCGCGCCTTGCCAGATTGTTTAGCAGGTTTTTATAACGCAAAATTTCCTTCACAGAAAAAATGGAAGAAGAGTTAGCGTCGATTATCGTTTTTTCGTGGTCCATTTTGGTAATAAATAACAAATATAGAGGTAAAATACAAATTTTTTTGGGCCCTCCGGCAAAAGATATTAAACGCCCCAAGGCTTAAAACCTTGATAATTCCCAATGGCAATTAAGTCAAATATGGCTAATTTAGCTATGAAAATGCACACAATAGAACCGTTTTATAACTGGAGACACCTCTATATCGCCTCTGAAGACGAGAACTCACCCTTTTATGGCCGTGATTACAGTGAGCTTGTGTATTCGAATACCATTTACAACTATTACATTCACCCGCAGTGGGACGATATTGGCAGTGAAACCATGTACATCAAAGTACTTTTTGCTGATTATGATGAGAAATTTGCCATTATTGAATTAATGGGCGAATGGAACGATGCCATTAACAACGACATCATGCTGCTGAAACGTGATGTGATTGACGAATTGATTTACACCGGCATTAATAAATTTATTTTAATTGGCGAAAACGTACTGAATTTCCATGAGAGCGACGATTCTTATTACGAAGAATGGTTTGATGATATTGGTGATGAAGGCTGGATTGTGGGTCTGAATTTCAGGGAACATGTTTTAAAGGAATTCAAACGCGCGCGGCTTGATTATTATTTTCTTACAGGCGGAGAATTAGACGATTTTCACTGGCGCAAATTTTCGCCTGGACAAGTTTTCGGGAATTTGCTGAAAATTATTTCGAAGCGTTTGACTTAACAACCCGCCCCTCGGCGGACAGGAAAACTAAACACTTGTTTCACCTTTATTCCTTTTGAGTTTTGGGCGGGACTCCATTTGGGCATTTTATTAGCAGCCTCCATTATTAATTCATCAATTTTAGAATCGGTAGATGTTCTGACCAATTTAGCACCAATTATTTTGCCTTCTTCATCAATGGTGAAATCGATGATGGCATTCATAGCTTTTTTCGCTGCAGTTGTATCAGAAGTTTTATTAACGATGTTTTCCCTTATGTATTCCGCCATTTTATTATATCCTCCAGGGTACTGAGCTTCAATTTCTGGAACTACCATTACCATAAAAGGTCTGAATTCTTTTACTCTTCCTCCTGTTCCATAAACGTCGTTAGCCGGATCTTTATAACTGAATTTAATGGTAATAATAAGATCAGAACCCAAATCAGTTGAATTTAACAGATTCTTCTGTTCTGCCGTTAAAACTTCGTTTGAGCTTACTGCGCTTATTTTTTTTCCATCGCATATTCCGGAAATTTCCACTGAAACATAATCCATCAAAGCACCAAAATAATTTTTTGGGTAATTAGGAATGACATCGAACATCTCTTTTGCATCGGCAAGCATTTCCTTTTTAATTTTACCATGAACCATCCAGTCGTAATAATCAGCAGAGCTTTGAGAAAAGCCTGTTACAAAAAATAAAATGCAGATTAGTGTCGATAATTTTTTCATATGACTTTATTTAAGATAAAATACTGCTTAACAGCCGCCGGTTCTGAAATTACCGGCGTTAATCCCGCATTTAAACTCCTGTTTTACTTTTTCACCTTTTGCATTTTGTGCGGGCTTCCATTTTGGCATTTTACTTAAGGCTTCCAATAAAAGCTGATCAACCTGAGCGTCTGCCGATGCTTTTGAAATGATTTTCACATGACTAACTTCACCATTTTCATCCACTGTAAAAACAGCAGTTGCCCCGGGTACAAAAGGCTTTTCTTTGCTTGGCTTCGGCACTTTACTTGATATATTATTTTCTAAATAGGCTTTTAATTCTTTTGAACCTCCCGGATACTGAGCTTCAGTTTCAGGAACCACTGCCA
>CAZRNW010000340.1:1142-4668 GCA_964601535.1 uncultured Flavobacteriaceae bacterium | reverse complement strand
AAAATCCGATTCCACGCACAGGGCTACACGCCTAGCACGGATTTTCAGGCTCACGCACATTCCTCCGCAAAATCTTCGTTTAATATTAAAGAAGCTATGGAAGGATGATTTAAGATTGAAGAGTAAACTGAATTGGGAGTAAAATAATGAATAGAGAAACAAGATTCTCGGAGTGTTGATTCCTGTCAGTGATAGCGGTGAGGCTGAGTGGTGTGGGCGTAACAAAACATTCAGCGAACATTTTTTTGAGAAGCGGCTGCAGGGTTTACTGGCCTTGTTCAGCCTCATCCGTGGTTTTGTGCCTGCCTCTTGCACAAAAATCACCTTCAGGAATCAAGAGCTTTTTGGTTACTTTTTGGCGGCGCAAAAAGTGACAAGGAAAACTTTATGAAACCAAATTTCGAATTTGAACCAATCAACTCGTTCAAAACCGTTCCATCGACTTGCTAGAATTAAACGCATTTATCCTGTATCTTTGTACACATGTTTAAAGACACGAAGCTCTATAGTATTCTCTTCAACAAATGCCCGCATTGCCATAAAGGCCCATTTTTTAAAAGCAAACATCCTTACGATTTTTCAGCATTTGGTAAAATGTACGATCATTGTGTAGCTTGTAACGAAGATTTTGAAAAAGAAAGTGGCTATTACTTAGGAGCGATGTATGTGAGTTACGCCTTAAACATCGGGCTAGGCATCAGTACATTTTTACTAACCGTTGTTTTGTTTGATCTTGAAATCCTGACCTTCTTGTTTATTTTTTTAGGAAGTGTTTTGGTTTTGTTCCCATTAAATTTCTGGCTCTCCCGCCTTATCTGGATAAACTTTTTTGTGAAGTACGATAAGAAGCTTAATAACTAAGCGACTCCTCTTTAAAAGGATTTCTCGGAACCCAATCACTTGGCTGAAGGAAATTAATGAATGGTTTTAATACCAAACGTGATACTGTGTTTTGTGGTTTAATGTAACAAGTGAGTTCCTGTGCGTGTGCTCCTATAGTACTTTTAATTTCACCCGCAGTACGGCCGAGATTTAATTTTCTTTTTTTCAAAATGAGGGCCTGCTCAAGGAAATTATATAAAATGTTTTGATACAAATCCATCTCTTTGTTCAGTTCATAATCAAAACCAATGTAATGTGCTTCTAAACAATTTTCAGTAATGTCAATTCCAGAAGTAAACGCGACTAATTTCCCGTTGTAATGAAAAGTGGTGACCGTAAATTTGCTGCCGAAATTTTGTTTGCAATCTAAAAAATAATTCTCAGGTAGTTTTACCAATTTGAACTTGGCGTGATTAAATACCTGCTCATATAATTTGTAAATGTTCTTATTTTCTTTCTTCAGTTCTTCTTCAGAAAGTGCTTTTATTTCAAGGTTAGCCGCATTTTTTAAAATCCCTTTTGCCCTATTACGGTATTTTTTAGAGAATAAAGCAATGTATTCTGCGACTGAGTTTATATTCTCAGGAATATCCACTACCATGTTTGGCTCTACGCTAAACTCAATGTATTTATCGCGGCTGAAAAAACATTTTGCTTTTTGCAATACAGGCGACTCGAAATCTTTTACCATCACAGCAGAAACCTTGCCGCGTAATTTTTCTTTGCTGCCAACACGTTCTATCAGATCTTCTACAATTTTGAACTCTTCTGCTTTCGCCATTTTATCCTTGAATAAAAAAGCATGTTCTCCGCTTACGAAATTATTCCCGCAAGTCAATAAACGCATTAACACTTCTTCCTTATTATTTCCAATATAATTTTCGAATAATTTAGCGCGGTTTGATTTGAGTGAATTAATCTTACTATCCAACAACTCACCAAAAACCCCTGCCTGAAAATCGATGACCTGAAAATATGCTATTGCAAAAGGGAAAGCGTGCTTATAAATAATAATATAACGCGATTGGAAATTTTTTTTTGGAATACGGTCAAGTGTCTCTAAATATTTCAAATCCAGAAACAAATTCCGGTCTTGCAACACTTCATTCCAGTGGTCATGTTTTACTTCTTTAGCCGAATCGAACACAATAAAACTCAACTGGTCTTGCAGTTTACCGGTGGTCTGGTAGTGAATCAGTTTTTCAATATGCTTGCAAAAAAACATTCTTATAAAATTACCAAGTATTCAGAGCTTAATTAGTGTAAATTTCTTAAAAAAGCATAAAGTGCTTCAACACTCTGGTTCTCCGATTGGTTTTGTGTATCCATAATGAAATCGGCCTTATCAGGGATATCAAATGGCGCCGAAATACCTGTGAAATTGGGGATTTCTCCCTTTAATGCCTTGCCGTAAAGCCCTTTTACGTCACGCATTTTACAAACATCCAATGAGGTAGAAATGTGAACCAGTTTAAATTTATCTCCCAAAATTGATTTAGCTATTTCCCTTAAATCGTTGGTGGGCGTAATCAGACTGCAAATCACAATAAACTTATTATTACATAACAATCTGGCAATCTCAGCAGTACGGCGGATGTTTTCTTTGCGGTCTGCTTCCGAAAAACCGAGTCCCTTGTTAATGCCGTTGCGCAACACATCGCCATCCAGAACCTCGCATAAAATATTTTCCTTTTGTAGTTTTTCTTCCAGGGCATAGGCAATAGTTGATTTTCCGGCACCGGAGAGGCCCGTCATCCATAAAACTACAGGTGTAACAGCAGGCATAATTATTCAATAAATTTAAGCTTAATGAAGCAAAAAAAGAATTATTTTTATAGGGAATTGGACACAATGGATTTTAATAATAGCCCTTCGGTAGATCAGGTCGGCATTGAGGAAAGAATAGCCCGTTTCAACTCACGGAGTATCAAAAAACAAAGCAAGGTTCAAGGCTTAAAACTCGCTTTGAACATGATTGATTTAACCACTTTGGAAGGAAAAGATACAGAGGGAAAAGTTAGACAAATGTGTTACAAAGCCATGCATCCTGCAGATGATATCAAAGGATTACCGACTGTTGCGGCCGTTTGTGTTTATACTACTTTTGTGAAAGTTGCCAAGAAAGCTTTAGGTAATTCAACTGTAAAAGTTGCTTCTGTGGCAACGGCTTTTCCGAGCGGTAATTCAACGCTAGAAATAAAATTAAACGATACAAAACTTGCCGTTAACGATGGTGCTGATGAAGTAGATATGGTGATTAGTCGCGGTGAATTTTTAGAAGGCAATTATAATTTTGTGTTCGATGAAATTGCAGCCATTAAAGAAGCCTGCGGTAAAGCAAGATTAAAAGTGATTTTAGAAACGGGAGAATTATCAACTTTAGATAATGTCCGCAAAGCTTCCGACATAGCTATTTTAGCAGGAGCGGATTTTATCAAAACTTCAACCGGAAAAATTCAGCCTGCCGCCACAATGCCTGTGACTTTAGTGATGTTACAAGCGATAAACGATTACTATCACAAAACAGGAAAAATGATTGGAATGAAACCTGCAGGCGGTATTTCGAGCGCGAAGGGTGCTTTGCAATATTTAGTAATGCTCCATGAAACTTTAGGGAACAAATGGATGAACAACCAATGGTTCC
>CAZRNW010000340.1:0-1132 GCA_964601535.1 uncultured Flavobacteriaceae bacterium | reverse complement strand
GGAGCAAGCAGTTTAGCAAACGATATTATTTTACAATTGGGTAAGGAGCAGAAAGGCGTTTATTATAGTAAAGACTACATAAGTAATGACTAGTTGGGAGTTAAGAGTTCGTAGTTCGGTGAGTCCAATCTCCCAACTCCGAACTCTAAACTCCGAACCTTAACATGCAATTAGAATGAAAGAATCTGACATTAACAACGAATTTTTTACAGACTGGAAATACGCTCCTGCACCTGAGAGTACTGATCATGTGAAAATAAATAAGCAATACGATTTATTTATTGGCGGTAAGTTTGTAAAACCAAACAGCAAAAAATATTTCGACACCATTAATCCCGCGACTGAAAAAAAATTAGCAGAGGTTGCTGAAGCAAATGAAAAAGATGTTGACCTTGCCGTTAACGCCGCAAAAAATGCTTATGATAAAGTGTGGAAGAAAATGCCGGCGAAAGAACGCAGCAAATATATTTTCCGCATCGCAAGATTAATGCAGGAACGTGCCCGTGAATTTGCTGTGATTGAGAGTATGAATGGTGGTAAACCTATCCGTGAAAGCCGTGATGTTGATACCCCTTTGGCAGCGAATCATTTTTTCTATTACGCAGGCTGGGCCGATAAATTAGATTACGCATTCCCAAATAAAAAACCACAATCACTTGGTGTAGCCGGCCAAATTATCCCCTGGAATTTCCCATTGTTAATGGGAGCCTGGAAAATTGCGCCTGCTTTAGCAACCGGAAACACAGTTGTTTTAAAGCCTGCGGAAACTACTCCGCTTACTGCCTTAAAATTAGCTGAGTTAATCCGCGATAGTGGCTTGCCTGATGGCGTTGTAAACATTATCACGGGTTTCGGAAAAACAGGAGCAGCCATTGTAAATCATCCGAAAGTAAATAAAGTGGCATTTACAGGCAGTACTGATGTAGGGAAATTAATTCAAAAATCCATTGCAGGAACTAATAAAAAAGCAACGCTTGAACTTGGCGGAAAAGCAGCGAATATAATTTTTGATGATGCACCAATCGATCAGGCCGTTGAAGGAATTGTAAATGGAATATTTTTTAATCAAGGACATGTTTGTTGCGCGGGTTCACGTTTATTTGTGCAGGAAAATGTAGCGGATATTGTTATT
>CAZRNW010000339.1:0-4668 GCA_964601535.1 uncultured Flavobacteriaceae bacterium | reverse complement strand
CTAAGAAAAAAATGGGACAAACCTTACCCTGCTTTGATTAAGTACATTTCAAGGGCAGTAAAAGCCAGTAGGATTATTCAAACCAAGTTACCAACTCAAGGCATTTACTACGGCTTGCCTGAATGGTTTGATGACGGGCAAGTACGAAAACCTTATTTAAGAGGTAATCTGCAATAAAAAATGATTCCTAACGTTATTCAGCCATGCAGAAATTATTGATAGCACTGTTTTCAATCATTTTGGTTGCGTGTAAAAAAGACCTGCCTTTATCCTGCTATGATAAAGCATTCTATGAAAAACACAAGAACGACATTTGCACCGCCGACTGTCCCGGTGTCACAGGATGTGATGGTAAAATGTACTGCAATGAGTGTGGGATGCACGCAAACGGCATCAAACATCCGAAGTAAATCCTAATAAGTCTTTATCCGAAATCTAAGCTATTTTGCTATCTTTATTCCTTCATTCATTAGGAGCAAATGGCTAAAAAGAAAAAAATAAAAAGAGGAAAAAAAGTCAAGCCGAAGAAAATAGTCGCCAAACCGAAGAAAATGGTTGCGCCTAAATCCAAAAAGAAATCTTCGACATCCAAAAAAAGAACAGCCTCACCTGTTTTACTAAAAAAAATCGAGCCAAGAACAAGAACGGTAGAGACGATAGAATTCATACCAACACCTTCCGATCATTACCTTGATATTTTTAGTAGAGGGGTATTTGGAAAGAGCCTGAAAAGCCATAAAGGCAAAACCTTTAATCAAAAATACGGGAGCGAGCTTTTAAAAAATGAATTTGGCGAATTTCATTTGATAAAGGCGGAACAGGGGTATTTTCCACCAGAGGTAAATTTTGATCTTGTTAATGAAAAGTTACTTCATAATTTGCAAGCAATACCGGGAATAGCTGAACTGACAGAGGTGAATTTAAAAAGGGAAGGATACAAGACGATTAAAGACCTCGCTGGTCATTTCAAATATAGCACTCATGCAACTACTTTCTTGCAATATCTTAATGATCGTAATGGAAATGGATTATATGAACAGCTTAGTACGAGATTCACTTCAACTAACCCTGCCATGTTTTACAACTCAACATATTTTAATTCGGAAGAAGTTGTTTTTCTCGATATTGAATCATTAGGTTTACACGACTGCCCATTATTTTTAATTGGAGTTGCTACTGTTGAGAATAACAGTATTAAAATCACTCAAATTTTTATTGACCATCCATTAAATGAAAAGGCAGGGTTATCATATTTCGCAGATCATCTAAAAGGTAAGAAAGCGGTACTTACATTCAACGGGAAAGGGTTTGATGTACCTTTTTTAAGAAAGCGATTTGAAAGACACGATTTGAACGAGCAAATGAACCTTCCGCACTTCGACCTTCAATATCTTTCGCAACGAGCAATGAAGGGAATGGTTTCCGATTTCAAGTTACAAACCATTGAACGTGAACTTTTGAACTTTCGCAGAAAAGATGACGTACCAAGCCGGTTAGTTCCGCAGTTCTATGAATCTTTCATCAAATCAAATAATATCGGAGCAGTCGTTCCCATTATTGAACATAACAAACGGGATTTGATTACTACGGTAGGTATTTATGATAAGCTCCACGAGATCACTCTAAATTAAGATGCCTGAATTTACCCCTCTTATAGATATAGTCAATAGTATTGAGAAGGCATTTAAAAGCAATTTCTCCGATAAAACGTATTGGATAAAAGCGGATATTTCGAGCGTAAGAAAAAATTCACTTGATGGAATATGTTACTTCGATTTTGTGGATCAAAGTACGGGAAAGAAAATTTCAATAGACGGAATTTGCCTTTATAAAGGTTATCAGTCTCTGAAACTGTATGAATCCATGACTGGAAAGCAATTTGAAAGTGGTATAAACATTCAATGTAAGGTTGCGGTCAGTTATTACAAGGCAAAGAACAAGCCTCAACTTGAAGTATTAGAAATTGATTATACAAGTGAGGTAGGCAAACAAGAACTTGAAAAGCGTCAGACTCTTCAAAAATTGGTTGATACAAACAGGAAGCATATCCGATTTGAAAAAGGAAGATATTATACTAGCAATAACACAATGCCACTACCTAGCGTGATTCAAAAAATTGCTTTGATAACTGCGAAGAACTCGGATGGACAGAGAGATTTTTTAAAAGCCATTGCGGGAAAAGGATTTTCGTTTTATACCAATGAATACCTTGCTTTGATGCAAGGAGAAAAATCGAGTTCTGACATTTTAGCTCAGTTAAAAACCATATCCGCACATTCGTCTTTTTATGATGCTGTTGTAATTTGTAGAGGCGGCGGCTCCGATTCTGATTTTCATATATTTAATAATTTTGATTTAGCTAATGTTATTTGTTCCTTTCCAATTCCAGTCTTAACAGGTATTGGGCATGATAGAAACACAAGCATCGTTGATATGATGGCAAGGCAATACAGTAATCCAAATGATGTTGGCATTGCCATCATCCAAAATAATCTTCGGTTTCAGGAAAAGCTAAGGCTTATTAACGAACAACTGGATGACCTTGTTGATTCTATACTCGATGAAGCGCATGACAATCTTGAAGACATTAAACAGACCCTTAAAAATTTAAGTCCTGACAACATTATGAAAAAGGGTTTCGCTATACTTTCAGTTAAGGAGAAAATCATTACAAATACCAAAGGCGTGAAGAAGGGCGATGAAATAACTGCATTACTAAAGGGAACAAAAATTCAAAGTAAGGTTTCAAAAATCTCAAAAAAATGAAAGGCGAATTAACATACGATAAGGCATATGAACGCCTTGAACAAATTGTAGAGGAAATTGAAAGCGATTCAACTCAGGTTGATACGCTTGCTGAAAAAATAAAGGAAGCAAAAACTCTTGTAACTCTTTGTGAGAGGAAATTAAAGGATATTGAAGTTAAAATTGAGGATGCAAGAAATCCCTCGTCAAAAAAGAAATAGTTTTTCATATTTAGGATACCCCCTTTCTTGGGTAATTAGGACAACACTCCTGGACTAAAGGGAAATAATTCAAGCCATGACAACTGAAGATTACGGAAAAATATTGCTTCTTGCTGAAACATTTACACTTGCAACGCTTAGTTGCGAAAATTCACAAGGAAAATGCTTTATAATAAGTTGCCCTTTATCATTGCATCTTGAAAATAATGGATTTCAAAACAATATTTATGCCGGACATTTTAAAGACAATCCATTATATGCTCATTTCTGGTTGACTCTCGAAAATGAGGTAATAATAGATCCAACTATAAGACAATTTTATGATGATGCTCCCCAAATATATATAGGAAAAAAACCGGATGACTATACCTCCTTAGAAAATCCCAAATTTGAAGATTGGATTAAAGGGGTTTACACTACTTGGATTAATCCTTTTCGATTCCCAGATTACAATACTCATCTCGACCTAAACCTGCTATTGGAAATTAATATTAAAGCCGCAACCTTTATTCATAATGAATTTCAGGATTTAGGCTTGGACATCAATAGATCACTAAAAAGCCGAGAATATTTCAGGGGCATTTTTGAAATTCTGAATAATAGTCAAACTAAATTAGGCAGATTCTCAAAACTCAAGGGCTTTGACAACCTTCTATTAAAAGCCCAGAATAACAAATAATTAAAAAGGTGTGTTGTTGACAAGGTGTTCTTCTGCCTGTTGAAAAAATCTTTTTCTTAGGGACGATCATTTCGCTACTTTCATAGTTAAATAAGCATAGGAATTGTGAAAACCCTTAGACAAATCTGGATTGAAAACGGCGAGACTTTACCGTTTGCTGCTCGACTTAAATTCTGGGCAAAAGATACTTATGTGGTAATACTGCGGTTTGGTGCTTATGTTCATGACCCCAATGATCTCGATGGTTTGCAATATCAGGAACATCCTGTCGGTATTCCGTTGACAAATGACAAGCCGAACAATATCTTTTTAAAGTATCCACTTTATGCTAAATATTTTCTCATTCCACGTTACGACTATCCTGAGTGGGAAAACGTAACTGACATAAATCTCGAAAGATTTGAAAGAAAAGATATTCACTCGCTCAATAATTATATTCAATTTGGAAAGCATTATGGCAAATCTGTGAATGACCTTATCAATACGGACTTTGGTTACATAAAATGGATGATTCAAAAAAGTGATTATACTTTTGATAAACCCACAATGACTTACATTGCTGAGAACATTCCTAATTTTGACATTGACCTAATAAAGAAAGCGGAAGAAAAGGAAAATATGCTCTTAGAATATCTTAATCAAAATCCAGTTGAAGATATTGAAGAAATTGAACCTCTACCTCCTTCTAATCATTGGAACATTCAGCCGACAGTAAAAGTAGTTCAGCCAAAAAATTGGGACACCGACGAAGTTGTAGAAGTAAAAAAAGAATTAAAAATCACCAATGCGTACATTGACAATCTTCATTCTACCTTCGCACAAAATATGGGTGGTCCAGTTCTTTTGTATGTTAACGACGCATTAAAATGGTCAACAAGCGACGACGTTCAGTTGAAAGGTTTGCATTCAAAAGGGGCTTCCGCTGAACAAATCGGAAACATAATGCGGCGCAAACCTAATACCGTCCGAAAAAGAATGAGGTATTTAAAACTCATTAAATAAGGCGTTAGGCGCAATTTATCA
>CAZRNW010000338.1:0-4669 GCA_964601535.1 uncultured Flavobacteriaceae bacterium | reverse complement strand
GATCTTTGTCTGGCTAAATTATTATCTCCTCCCTCAGGTGTTGCTGAAGGAGGAAACTATTTAAAGGAAATATCCCTTTACCCAAATCCTGCCAGTTCAGGTTTTACAATAGATAATTTGCCTCCTAACTCAATTGTAAAGATTAGTGATATGGCAGGTAAAGAAGTAAAGAGCTACGGAACAAATAATCACTATTTCGAGATAAGTGAACTGCGGCAAGGTATTTATAGTGTGAATATCCTTTCTGAAAACTCAATAAGATCACTCAAATTAAGCGTTTTGCGCTAAACTAATTTTTCTGTAATTTTATTCAACTAAAAAATTATGAAGAATTTTTTTCTCTTTTCGTGTTGTTTTCTTTTTTTAAACCTTAAGTCGCAAACCGTTGAACCTGATTTGGAATATTACAATTCCGGACAATTAAAATGGAAAGGACAAAAGCAATGTATAGCTATAAAAGATGATAAGGAATGTAAACCCACAGGTTTCTGGGTTTATTATTATAAGAATGGCGAGAAAAAACTTGAGAAACTGGAAAATGTTTTAAAGAACAACACCAGTGCCCCTACCCGTTATATTAATATGTGGCAGCAGGATGGTTATCAAATACTGAAAAATGGTGTGGGTTTTTATTTTGAAAAAGAAAACCGGGGCAGCGGCGAATGGGACAGCTTAAGTTATCAGATTAAAGATAGTTTATATAATGGCATGTACGCTCATTACCGCAAACATGGCACCAGTAATTATTATCTTATAGAAACCGGACAATTCAGCGATGCAAAAAAATACGGAACCTTCAAATTCAGAGATTCGGTTCAATTATATGAGGAAGTTACAAGCTTTGACGGTAAAGAAACTTCTTCTTACAAATATTTTCATCCCAATTTTAAAATAAAAGAAGAAGGAAAAACCCTGGACGCAAAAAAAGACGGACTTTGCAAATATTATAACGACAAAGGTGTTTTGGTTAAAGAAGCGTATTTTAAAAATGGTTCAGAGTTTGGCGAGTATAAAGAATACTATAATAACGGTGCCTTAAAAGCAAAGGGACAATATAAACACACCAGTGGTTTTGTTACACATTCAACTTTTGACCCCAGCGGCAAAGAAAACATCCGTAAAACTGCATCTGATAATATTCCTAAAAAATACGGTGAATGGAAGTATTATGATGAGAAGGGGAATTTGATTAAGTCGGAAGTGCTAAAATAATTTTTTATTCGCGGGACTCAACAATCACTTTTTGCTCTAACTTATTTATTCCATCATTATACATTAAGAAATAAACACCCGGATTGAGTCCGGATAATCTGACAGCATTCGTGTTTTCTATTTCAAACTGCGCATTTATTTCTTTGCCTACAACATCAAAAATTTTCATCAGGCTCCAGTTTATTTCGTTTTTAGAAGCTACGGTAATTACTCCATTAGATGGATTTGGGTATACGGTTATTCCGCTTGTATTACCATCATCAAATCTTACAGCACGAATACCGGAATAAGTGATGCTATTATCATAATCTGTTTGTTTCAAACGGTAGTAAGAAATCCCATCGTAAGGCATTAAATCATAATCATTGTACTTAAGGGTAGCATGACTATTACCTGCTCCGCTCACCGTTTTAACAAGCTTCCATTCGGCCGCATCCTTACTTTTTTCTATTGCAAATGACTTATTGTTTTTTTCGCTCTCTGTCGTCCATTTTATATGTACAATATTTTTTTCTGCTACTGCATCAAATGTTCCAAGTTCAATTGGTAAAGGACTGCATGGCGTAGAAACATTGAAAGGTGCGAATGAAAAATTATCAACCTGAACCCAGTTACAACCTGAACCAGCATTCATGCGGACAGTTATATATTGTCCGTTATTCGGCGCAACGAAACTAAAAATACGTTGCACCCAAACACCGTTTGTTGAAAGGGGTGCGGTATAAACATTGGTTCCGAAAGCATTATTAACTGTGGAAACACCTATTTCCATAGGTAAAGGTCCGCAAGAAAAAGGTGTACAGGCTTTATCCCAAAAGGTCATATTATAAGTTGTACCCGTAACTAAGGGCGCGGATAGTCGCATACTAATGGCATCGTTTGCAAGACCTGTAAAAGCCACATACCAGCACCCACTTTGCCTGAATCCACAATAAGTATTGGAATTAATAATATCCATATTACCTGAGGGACCAAAGGCAACTGTATTTGCCATAAAACCATTAAAAGAAGCATTCGAAATATTAATCTGATCCGTTCCTGCAGTATTGATTTCAAAATCTCCGTTCAGGAAAGTTTGTCCAAAAGCACTGCTGCACGATATCAAGATTGCTTTATATAAGCTTTTATTTAGTTTTAGCGGGAACATTTTTTTGAAACTGATACCAAATATATAATAAATGGCTAAATAAACAATCTTAATTTCTTGTTAATTGGATTTAGGAACTTTTGTTTACTTTAAGGGCGTGAAAAAAGTCGTCCTATTTCTCTTGTTTTTTAATTTTTGTTCTGTCTATTCACAAACCACAACAAAAACCTGGTCGCTGAAGATACGCTCCAATGTAGAAATCCGTACCTGGAAACTTACTTACAAATCAGAAAAAACAGAAAAACAATTAGGCGGTGCCTCCATCGTTTTAACAAAGCAGGGAAAAGTAATTTCGCAGGGTACAAGTGATGCGAATGGTGATTTTATGGTATCAGTTCCGGGAAATGATGTTTTCATTCTTACAGTATCCTACCCCGGATGCAATCCAAAGAAATTCGAAATAATCACTACCGGCGTTCCTGAAGAAATTCAGAATAATAATTTTTATCCGAGTTTCAGCATCGGCGGATTTGTGATGGCAAAACCTTTCCCGGGAATTGATTATTCAGGTTTAAATGAACCCCTGGTAAAAGTTGTTTACGCTCCTAAAATTAAAAACTTTGATGACGATGCCGATTACACCGATTATGGTTTAAACATAGTGGGAAAAATATGGAATGCCGAACAAACATTGATTGATAAATTTTGTGGTACAAATAAAAGAGGCGATGCCGCACTCGCCATTCCTGATTGTCCTTTAGCAAAACGTTTATACAATGAAGCTATTGCTTTAATTCCGGGCGAACCTTATCCCGTTGAGCAATTAGCAAAAGTGCCTGACTGCGATAAAATAGAAGAAGAAAAAAAGAAAGCCGAGGAAGATGCAAAGAAAGCTGCCGAGGAAAAAGCATTAGCAGAAAAATCCAACAAAGAAAAAGCTACAGCCGAAAAAGCAGAAGCCGATAAATTAGCAAAAGAAAAAGCTGCCGCTGATAAACTCGCTAAACAAAAAGCCGCTGAAGAAAAAGCAGCAGCAGATAAATTAGCGAAGGAAAACGCAAAACCAAAACCGGAAAAGAAACCTGAGAAAAAACCTGCTGAAAAAACAGAAGAGGAGCCAAAGAAAAAAATGCCTGACTCAGAAAAGGAAGTAAAGAAACACGATTACGAAACCGAACACAAAGATGATGAGCCCGTAATTGGTCACGGCGACAGTAAATACAAAAAACCACAGGTACTTGGCGCCAATCAATATAAAGATGCGCTAACGAAAGCTGAAGGTTTTTATAAAATGAAACGCTGGGCCGAAGCCAAAACAGCCTATGAAAACGTGCTCAAAATAAAGTCTGGAGATCCTTATGCTACAGGAAAACTGGCGGAAGTGAATAAAATGCTTGCCAAATAAAGCTCAATTATCACCACCAAAAAACATTTTCTTACCACCTGTTAATACGGCTAAAAGCCTTAGTTGTTTTGAAGTATGTTTGTATTAGTAATTAGTCAAAATAGGCGGTAAAAGAAATGTAGATGTTTTTTAACCCCGCCAAGGGAAGCCTGCTGTCACACAGCGGGCTGTCCCGTTAAAATAGCTCCACACTAGCAAAAACCCTCCCCCATTTTGGAGGATTATTTGTTTAAACGGCAAATTAATTTCGTCCGCCTCCTTATTCCATTCTCAAACTCACATGATTATCAAACATTTAAAGCACTGTTTAGGTGCTAATAAATTAACAAACATTTGTACCAAAAACCCTTCCTTCACGTTTTATTAAATTACATTTACTTATTAAATCTCAAAAAAATGAAAAACTTAAATTCAATTTTAGCATTAGTAACTCTTGGATTCGCATCACTTAATTTGTCGGCACAAACAACCGATGAAATTGTAAAAAAACATATTGACGCCATTGGCGGTAAAGACAATTGGGCAAAAGTAAAAAGCATTAAAACCGAAATGTCGATGAAGGCTAATGGCGCCGAAATTAAAGTCACCATTTATCAGGTGGATAAAAAAGCAATGCGTCAGAATATTGCACTTATGGGAATGGAAGGTTACAGCATTTTAACCAATACAGAAGGCTGGAGTTATATGCCCTTTCAGGGACAAACAAAACCCGAGCCTATGACTGCTGATGATGTAAAAAAAGCGCAGGATGGTTTAAATCTTCAGAGTGATTTTATTACTTATAAAGAATTAGGTAAAAAATTAGAATACATAGGAAAAGATGACGTTGACGGCACAGAATGTTTGAAATTAAAAATGACGGATAAAGATGGCATCGAGTCAACTTATTTTATTGATCCGAGCAATTATTACGTAATTAAAGAGACCACAAAGATGACTGTGAACGGAAAAGAAATGGAGAATTC
>CAZRNW010000337.1:0-4681 GCA_964601535.1 uncultured Flavobacteriaceae bacterium | reverse complement strand
CATTGAAATGCAAAGCATGGTTTCTGCCTTAAGCGAAGAGCTAAAAGATATTTCCCCTGAAAGTAAAAAAGTGGGAATGGATAGTAAACCTTTAGTTGAAACTGTTCAGGCCTACGCCGGAAAAAATGAAATGGCAATCGTTCCAAATTCAGTTCAACATAATGTTCCGGCCTGGACAATGTTCGCTATGTTTTTTATTTGCATTCCTTTAGCAGGAAATATAATTAAAGAAAGAGAGGATGGAAGCGCATTCCGTTTATTAACTATGCCGGGCTCTTATTTAAATGTATTGCTTGGAAAAATCATTTTATACCTTTTTGTAAATCTGATTCAGTTTATTTTGATGTTAGGGGTTGGGATTTATATTTTGCCTCTGTTAGGCTTGCCAAAATTAGACAGCGGTCATAATTATTTTACACTTATTATTATTGCAATAAGTTCTGGTCTCGCCGCAACAGCTTATGGTTTATTAATAGGTACAGTTTCCAATTCACAAAACCAGGCTTCTATGTTTGGTGCAGTGAGTGTAGTTATATTGGCTGCTTTAGGTGGTGTTTGGGTTCCTACTTTTGTGATGCCTGAGGTGATGAGGAATTTAAGCGCACTTTCTCCTCTCAATTGGGGTATGGAAGCATTTTACGGGGTTTTCCTAAGAGGATTGACTCTTGGAGGAATTGCCATTCAGGTTGTTAAACTGCTAACTTTCTTTATTATCTGTGTCACAGCAAGTTTTTACTACCAGACCTACAAGCGGATGAGGTAGTTAAATTGTGCTTTTTTTCCGACAAAAAAATTGTGCAAAAAATGTTATTAATCAAAAACCCAATTCGATTTAGGAATCTGCCTTAAGCATCTAATAATCATTCGGTTATACCTATTGCAGTAAAAAATGATTTTCTCCCCAAAAATTTCGGCAAATATCAAAATATACCTACATTTGCACCCAAATTATAAAAAAAACATTTTTACTGTTCGGATTTCATGGGTAAGAGAACTCTTTTTTTAGTTGTTGTTTTAATCATTTCAGGCTTATTTTCAGGTAAAATTTCAGCTTCAGAACCAACTGAGCATACCCGTGCAGAACAAGATAGCATTCATGCTGCTTCAGTTCATTCAGCCGGAGGACATGGAGAAACTAAAGAGGGAAAAGTTGATATTACCGCCGTTGCTTTCGAACACATTTTAGATTCACATTACTGGCATTTTTGGGGTGAGGGAGAAGGAACTGTTGCAGCTCCGCTTCCGGTTATTATTTATTCAAACAAGGCAGGCTTACAATTTTTCTCTTCAGGAGTTTTTCATCATGGTCATGAATCATTCGGTAATTATAGCTTGGTACATGAAGAGATCCTTTCATCTGATCCGGATGAAGTAATTTATGATTTCTCAATCACCAAGAACGTAATG
Source organism: uncultured Flavobacteriaceae bacterium (assembly GCA_964601535.1). Taxonomy (GTDB): domain Bacteria; phylum Bacteroidota; class Bacteroidia; order B-17B0; family Aurantibacillaceae; genus JAHEYG01. Next base: position 3,274 of record CAZRNW010000337.1, on the reverse strand, counting down.
CAATTATTCATTTCTGCAGCGCTTCTTTTATGGTTATTCACTTCAGTTGCCAAAGCCTACAAAACGACAGGAGTTACCTCTGCCCCAACAGGAAAACAATCTTTTTTTGAACCACTGATTACATTTGTGCGTGATGATGTTGCTAAAGATAACATTGGTGCTAAGAGCGATAAATTCGTTCCTTACCTTTTAACAGTATTCTTCCTCATCTTAATAAATAACGTATTAGGTATGATTCCTATTGGTGCTAACCTAACAGGAAACATCGCTTTCACATTCACATTAGCCGCATGTACTTTAATTATCACCAATATCAACGGTAATAAAAATTACTGGATGCACATATTATTGCCTCCTGTGCCAAAAGCACTTTATATAATGATGATTCCTTTAGAGATTTTGGGTATCGTTACAAAACCTTTCGCATTAATGATTCGTCTGTTTGCAAACATGACAGCAGGTCACATTATCGTCATCTCTTTAATTGGTTTGATTTTCTACTTTGAGACTTTATGGATATCTCCGGTATCAGTAGCTTTTACTTTATTTATTGATGTATTAGAATGTTTAGTTGCCGTATTACAGGCGTATATTTTCACTTTGTTAACTTCTCAGTTTATTGGTGCAGCAGTTGCTGAGCATCATCACGAGGAAGAACACGGCGAAGAGCACGCACATTAAAAACGAATTTATTAACCATAAATAAAACCAAGAAAAAATGACAGGAAGTATCGCAGCGATCGGTGCAGGTTTATCAGCAATAGGTGCTGGTATTGGTATCGGTCTAATTGGTGGCCATGCAGTAGAAGCTATTGCTCGTCAGCCGGAAATGTACTCTAAAATTCAAACAACTATGATCATCGCGGCAGCCCTTGTTGAAGGTGTTGCTTTATTCGGTGTGGTTGTTGCATTAATGGGTTTAAAATAATATAAACGCCCCTCACGGTTGGTGAGGGGCCTTATATTAAAATTGGTTAATTAAAAAGATTTTAAAATAAATAACATGAACAGTTTATTCATCTTAGAAGCATCACTTATCAAACCGGGTATCGGACTTATTGTTTGGACAACCGTTGTGTTTGTATTACTTCTTTTCTTATTAAGCAAGTATGCATGGAAGCCGATTCTGAATGCGATTAAAACCCGTGAAGAAGGAATTACCAATGCACTATCAGCTGCAGAAAAAGCAAAAGAAGAAATGAAGGCCTTGCAAGCAGGCAATGAAAAGATTTTAGCTGAAGCACGTGCAGAACGTGATGCTATGTTAAAAGATGCCCGCGATGCGAAAGATGCGATGGTGAATGAAGCAAAAACAAAAGCTAAAGCTGATGCAGACCGTATTCTTGCAACAGCACGCGAGCAAATCACCAACGAAAAAAATGCAGCCATTACCGAATTAAAAAATCAGGTGGCTACTTTATCAATTGAGATTGCGGAAAAAATATTGAAATCAGAATTATCATCTGACGATAAACAAAAAGCATTGGTAAGCACTTTAATGAAAGACGTTAACCTGAACTAAAAATGATTGTTGCCTCGAGATACGCTAAATCACTGATTGACCTCGCTGTTGAAACCAAACAGTTAGAAGAGGTAGCGAATGATATGCGCTTAATAAAGCAAGTGTGTAAAGAGAACCGTGAGTTTGTTATTTTATTAGAGAGTCCTGTTGTAAAAACCGATAAGAAAATGTCAATTTTCAAATCTGTTTTCGGAGGAAAAATTTCCATTACTACTTCAACCTTTTTAGATTTAATCGCACGCAAGCGCCGTGAAGGATATATTGATGATATCGCTTATGCGTTTGATGAGCAGTATAAATTATATAAAAACATCACTACAGCAGTTATTACCACAGCAGTTCCTTTAGATGCTGCAACAAAAGGTAAGATTGTTGATATAGTAAAAAAGAATGCGACCGGCGAAGTTCAGTTAATTGAGAAAATAGACAAAACCCTTATTGGTGGATTTATTTTAACAGTTAACGATAAGCAGGTTGATACAACAATAAAACGTAAACTAAATGATTTGAGAAAAAATTTCTCAACTAACCTTTACGTTCCGGATTTAAATTAATGATGAAGTAGAACAAAGTACACTTCATCATTGCAAAAGAGAATAAAAAACAGGCATTAAAAAATAAAAGAAATGGCAGAAGTAAAACCAGCAGAAGTATCTGCAATTTTAAGACAACAATTATCAGGTTTCAAAAGCGAAACTGATTTAGAAGAAGTGGGAACTGTATTGCAGATTGGTGATGGTATCGCCCGTGTATATGGTTTATCAAAAGTACAATCGGGAGAATTAATTGAATTTGAAACCGGTTTACAGGGAATCGTATTAAATCTTGAAGAAGATAATATTGGTGCTGTATTATTAGGTCCAAGTGATAATATCCGCGAAGGTTCAACTTGTAAACGTACCGGACGCATTGCCTCTTTAAATGTAGGCGAAGGAATGTTAGGCCGTGTTGTTGATACTTTAGGAACACCAATCGATGGTAAAGGTCCAATCACAGGAAAAACTTACGAAATGCCCTTAGAGCGTAAAGCACCTGGCGTAATTTTCCGTCAGCCTGTAACTGAACCTCTTCAAACAGGTATCAAAGCAATCGATGCGATGATTCCAATTGGCCGTGGTCAACGTGAATTAGTAATCGGTGATCGTCAAACAGGAAAAACAGCGGTTTGTATTGATACTATCATCAACCAAAAAGAATTTTATGATGCAGGTAAACCTGTATATTGTATATATGTAGCTATCGGACAAAAAGGTTCAACAGTTGCAAACGTGTTACGTACTTTAGAGGAAGCCGGTGCAATGGCTTATACAGTTATTGTTGCAGCTAATGCTTCTGATCCTGCACCAATGCAATTCTACGCTCCGTTTGCGGGCGCTGCAATTGGTGAATATTTCCGTGATACCGGCCGCCCAGCATTAATTGTATTTGATGATTTATCAAAACAAGCAGTTGCTTACCGTGAAGTATCTTTATTATTGCGCCGCCCTCCGGGACGTGAAGCGTATCCGGGTGACGTATTCTACTTACACAGCAGACTATTGGAGCGTGCCGCAAAAATCAACGCTTCTGATACAATTGCACAAAGTATGAACGATCTTCCTGAATCTATCCGTTCTTTAGTAAAAGGCGGGGGTTCATTAACAGCTTTACCAATTATCGAAACACAAGCGGGTGACGTTTCTGCTTATATTCCAACCAACGTAATTTCGATTACGGATGGTCAGATATTCTTAGAAGGTAACTTATTTAATG
>CAZRNW010000336.1:0-4681 GCA_964601535.1 uncultured Flavobacteriaceae bacterium | reverse complement strand
AGCTTTGCCACCGATAAAACCAAGTATGACCAAGCCAACTTTTTTTGTTTCATCAACTGCGTTCTTTTTAATTATTTCAATTCTCTTTTTCATTTTGTTGTTTATTAAAAGTTTGACTGTGTTTACAGATTAATTGTTTTTGGGCCGGAGCCATGACCACCACGTTTACGCTTTGCACCTTTCAATGCTCTTGGCGGGTTGGTTTTATTTTTACCTTTTTTCTTGCGCCCTCGCTTGGCTCCCGATAAAGATTGTTTTTTAGAGCCGAGCATCTTAGAGAGACCCCAAACACCTAAGACAACTCCACCTGCAATGACTACTGAAGTGCCTGGATTTTCTTTCACCCATGTTGTAGCTTTGTCAAAGAAGCCTTCGCCCTCTCTTGCGGTGGTGTTTACCTCCCGTGTTGTTTCCTGCGTAGTGGCGGGAAGATTATTTTTGTCGGTGCTATCTGTACTTTCCGTTTTGTCAGAGGTATTTTCTGCGTTTTCCAGATTATAACTTTCTGTTTCTTCTCCTTTTTGTTCGGAATTATTCGACGAACTCTCAGTACCATCCTCTTTGGGAATGGCTGTGGTTTTTTCTTCAGGTTCACTTTCATTTTCTTCAGTATTAGTTGTTGGTGATTCAGTTTCTCTTGCTTGTTCAACTTCGTCACGCTCCATTTCTTTTTCTGCTTTATGTTTTTTACGGTTGAATAAGCCCGATTTTTTTGCAGTGCCGATGAGTTTTCCCCAATCCACTTTCTTCATCAGATCCAAAACCTTTTTTATCCAAGGTGTAGCGGCAGCAGCGGCAGTTGTTGCACCGCCTCCGGCAGCAGCAGCGGCATATACGCCAAGCCCTTCCATAGTGTCATCAATATCATCAATGTTGTTTAAGCCTCCCGCACGTCCTGTTAAAATGGCTTTACGGAAATTCTCAGGCTTACCCTGAAATTTATTGACGAAAAGGTTTTCGGCATCCTGCAAAACTTTTCTTGCTTTGCTCCATTGTTCCATATCCAAACCTTTTTTGCGGGCTTCATCTTCGGTGTAGTAACCGATTTTCAAACGACTGGCAATTTTTAAAAAATTGGTGTTTAAAGCGGCTATGATTCCCACCCGAACAGTTGTAACGGCAGGGTCAAAGCGGATAAATTTCTTTACAGCTTTCTTTAAAATCGTTTTTGCTTTTGCATCAACTCTTTTCTTTACAGCTTTAACTTTTTGAACGGCTTTTTTTACGTTTTTGAAAAATCCTTTTTTAGTCCGTGCTTTTCCTAATAATGCAACTCCGCTAAGGTTTTCCATACCGTAGAACAAACCAACTTCCTCATAACCGTCAGGCATTCCGCTTAACCCATTAATAAAATTCATTTTGTCTTCCTGTTCTTCTAAAACGCCAAGAGCTTCATCCCGTTTATCGGTGTTCCAATATCCAATCGCATAATCGAGCATCCCTAAAAACACTTGTGGGTTTTCAACCTGACGGATAAAATTCGGGTAGCGTCTTACAAAGTTTCTTGTGCGTACAAGGTGGTTATAGACGGCGTTCAAGCCTTCTTCTTCGGATATATCGCTGGGCCCTTCAAGACCTGCAAAATCATCTCCGTTTAAAATTCCTGATAATTCATTGTAAACATCATCACCGATGCTTCCCAAGACGGATATATCAATACCGTTTAAATTTGAATTGTCCATGACTAAAAAATCTTTTGTTTGTATTGGTTCTTTTTCTGCGTCGTACTCATCAAGCACCGCATCAATAATTATGTAGCTCTTTTGGGTTTTAGGAACCGTTACATAAACGTGTTGGAAATAATCTTTGCCTTTGTAACGTGCAATCCGTAAATAAAAAGGGATATGGAGATTATATAGAATTGTTCCTGCGAATATTGAAAAGTCGTCGCAATCAATTCCTCTTTTTCTTCTCAGTTCCCAACTTAAAGCAGGTGTTCTTAATTGTTCCTTGCCTGCATCATCTTCTCTGTATTTAATATGTTTAAATAAAAAGTTCCAAATGTTTGAGCAGGTCTCGTATATATTTTTGCCCTGCAATCTTTCTGAGAGTGCTTTGGTTTGCCACGCGCATTTTTTTATTAAGCGTCTCATTTCTGAAACAGTTTCATCAACTGTGGCGTTCCTCCTGACGATGCTCTCGTTCCATTCCGGTGCGGGAATGAGCCCCCTAAACTCATTCCCGTCCAGAACAGCCCTGAAAGGATTGTTATTGGCAACATAACCTATGTTTTCTATTTTTAATTCGTCGTTCATTTTCTAAGTGCTGAATAATGCAATAAGGTCGTCGAGTTTGTAATTTTTCTTATCAGTTGCTTTGATGCCTCCTGCTTCGACGGTTATTTCAATTGTGATTATGGCGTTCGTTTTTCTATTTCCGGTAAGTGCAATAAATATTGTTGGGATATTACTGTAGGGTAAACCAATGCTGACGCCTTTAATCGTAGTTCTGTCATTTGGTTTTAATGTTGAAACAATACCCGATGGTGTGCTGTTGCCGACTTCATTACCATTCATCAATACTCTGATGTAAGGCTTTTTCATCGTAAGGGATTTGTTGGTTGGATTGTCAATTGCGATGCTGAACGAAAGTTCCAAACCGCCTGCAATACTTCTTAACTTATCAACGCTTAGAATGCGTACTGATAATTGTCCCGCTATTAATGCAGTGCGGGTTAGGTTTCCCGTAGTAGCTAAGGCATAAATGCCAAAACCAAAAAGTGCTATGTAAAACAGCGGGTTCATTTGTTATCAGGTTCAATATTTTCAACTTCTATTTTCCTTTTGGTTTTTGCTTCATACCGGTCGGCAAGTAGTTTGAATCCAAACCATATTGCGGAGCCGAGAACGGCTTTAATACAGTAATCAAGTATTCCGATATAGTCGATGTTGGCGACTACAATTATCAGGCACAGCACTGTTTGACTGTTGGCTGACATTAATATGTGTAGCAATTTCATTTTTATTGGCGTTCGGTTCGCATATAGCAAAGCCATACGAGAAATGATTAATAATTTTCCGTTGCCAATAATTTTTAATTCTTCGGGGTGATTTCTGTCAGACGATGACAGCTTTGAATTGTTCGGTGCGCTCAGGGATGAGCATTAGGAGGGAGTGTACCGGGGTTTATTTTAAACCACGACTACCGTCGAAGGTAGTTTTATCAATTCAAAAATCTTCTGAACCTGCTCGAACAAATAATACTGTCCGTCGGGTTCGCCAATTTTTTTTCGATGCTTACTTATACGTTTTCGCATCAGGTACGGCGAGATGCCGTAAACGTCAGCCAGTTCTTTGAGCTTATAGTCTCTCAGACTGACGATTTTTTTAGGAGGTTTATGAGTTCCCATACGTCATTTTTTAAAAGTTCAATGTAGTAGTGCTTCATGCGGCGTATGGTTTTTCATTTTTATTTTACATAAGTGGTTTCTTTTAATTTGTTGAAACCTACTGTTATAACGGTCATTGCCTATACTTGGTTGCAGCAAATTTCTCAGTTTGAATGTTTTTTACCGATTTTGACAATTTTTCTTATAATGATAAAACGTAGTTTTCATTGGAGAAATCGTCTTCAAAAGTGCGAAATGTTAAATATTGTTTTAACATTTATAGTTTTTCATAGGGGAAAACCGCTAAAACCCTTTAGGGACAAGGCTTTCAGGGCTTCTTAGCTGTTCTTTCAAGAAAACAGGCTTTGCACCATGTTTTACCATGCTTAACGGAGAGTGGTGCTGCCATCCACCGATGCCCCTTACTGCACTCCCACAAAAGTTTTGTATCGCTGTTTTTATATTCGGGAGATAAACATTTTCCGCCTCGCTTTTTTGCAATAGAGCGCATTTCCTGAATGGTTAGTCGCTTGGTTCCACCACAATAAGGACACCAAACATTGCTATGAATAATATGAGATGGAACAGATGAAAACCGATGGCCTTCTTTACATTCCCAATCTAATTTGGTATTTAGATTAATGTATTTCTTTGACAAACATTTTCCCCCTTTTGACTTCGCTAAGTTCTTCATTTGCTCAATCGTTTTCTTTTCGGAGCCACTGCATTTCAAACACCAGCTATTATTGTTTTTTACATTACTTGGTGTCGCTAACCATTGATGACCTTTTCTACATTGCCATTGTAATTTTACATGAAGCCCTAAATATTCTTTTGATAATAATTTTCCTCCTCTTTGTTTTGCGATTTCATTAAGCTTGTTTAATTCCGAAAGTGTATTCTGAAAATCATCAAATGAAAATGTTCTCACACTTTTTCTTAGTTTAATTTGGTAATTGTTAAGTTCGTTGGAAATATATTTTAGCAAACCACCCTTTTGATAAACGGCGTGATAGGGTATTACAATTAATCTAATTCCTTTTTCGTTGCACATCTTTTCCTTTTCTTCATCACGCCTTTGATTGCGTTTAAACGCGCTTGAATCTCGGTGAAAGAATCTTTTATATTCATAATGCTGTATCCCGTGAAACTCAAATGCTAAATTATACTTGGCTGAATAACCATCCAGTTCAATTCGGCTTCCAAGTAAAGTTCGGTTCTTTTTAAATGAAGTTTGTAATAAATATTCCAAAATATATCTGCACTTTTCTTCGTTAGGATAAGCATTGCAATATGGACACCATTGGGTTTGATTGTTTATGCTAGTTGGGTGAGCTTCCCATATATGCGCGT
>CAZRNW010000335.1:2042-4712 GCA_964601535.1 uncultured Flavobacteriaceae bacterium | reverse complement strand
ATTTTGTTTGATATCTCATTCTGCGGGCCATTTGATTTTTAGCCCAGCGATGGCCACTACTAAATTGTTGCCAAGATAAAAATTCATAGCGACCCCTATCAATCTGTTCTTTATAAAGAGCCATTATTCTGCCTCAATACTAAATCTTGGTTCCCAACATGCATATTTTGCTTTTGCTTCTTCTGGATATAATCTATATTCATCATCTATCATTTTATTTAAAATTTCTGCATTTATTAATGCTTCGTTTTTAGATAGATTTCTAAATTTGATTCCATTTGGTTTCTTTGGTGGATTTATCCCGTAGAAGAAATGTTCTCCTTCATAATTAGGTGAACAACCCATAGGCCAATCAACATAGCAAACAACAACTCTATATTTCTGGTTTCGTTTAGATACTTTAAAAAATCCCATACACGCTCCGCGAGAAATAATTGAGCAAATTCAAAAATGACGATACGTGCTTTACAGGCACGGTGCCCTGCCACGGGCGCTTTCCCGTAAATAGTGGGAAAGGTTTGAGTCGAACAAACGATAACCGTCATATAGCGGCTCAAAATAAAAAGTATTGATTACACCATGTTGGTGTATAATAATTGAGGATAGTGGAATCGAACCAACTCTCAGAGTCGCTTATGAGGCGCTCGCAGGAGCCATCCTGAATCCTCAGTATATTTATAAGGAGTTGTAATTATGAAAAAACAAATACGATGTATTAACTGTGAGAAATTTCATTCAAATTCTAAATTTTGTTCTCGTGATTGTTACTTTAAATATTCTATGAAATATTATACGTATCGTCAAAAACAGCCAAAATATTGTAATAAATGTAACCAAATATTTTTTTATGGTTGGACAAGTCGAAAAAGATGTAATGATTGTAGTGAGCAATATAAAGATTGGTCAAATATTACATGGGGTCAATTTCGCAAAGACCGACCAAATTTTCAAGCTCATGCACGTTTACGTCAAATAGCTCGTACTATATATCATAGAACAGATAAACCTAAACTATGTACAAATTGTGGTTATGATAAATTTTATGAAGTTTGTCATTTAAAACCAATAGCAGATTTTGATGAATCTTCTTTTATCTCCGATATAAATTCTCTTGATAATCTTGTGGCCTTATGTCCAAATTGTCATTGGGAATATGACCACGGATTATTGATATTAAATTAAAAACGCGAGGCTTATACTCGCTTTAGCTTCTTGATACGCGGGCAATATGTTAAACTTGTTCAGATAGCGATTAGACCTCCAAAAATTGATAAATAAGCTATCTTACGCGGCCCATCAAGTTTTCAATAGGAATAATTTACAGGCAAGTATGTACATTGGGGAGTTTTAACAGTTTGCCATTGATAAACCAAATTGTACGCGGCCCAATCGTAAATTCCGCCACTCTCTATAAACTGTAGTTGCCGATTGCTAGTCAACAACATCTTCTTCATTTATAGAAGGCTTTGGCCTATTCTTATTTTGTTTCTTTTATTAAAAGAAAAAGAGGCCCATAGGAGAGTTAAACTACCTTCTTACTTCGCTCACGCGAAATCGTGCTATCGTTACACTAATGAGCCATTGGCGCTCGTTGCGAGGTTTTCACTCCACCTACATCCTCACGGATATTGTGCAGAAATTACACCAAACGAGCATTGTATTAAAGGGCAAAATGAATGGTAGGTGTTAGTTGAACTACTACAAATTTCCAGTTTGTTATTCGATAACCTAACCAAAGCGGCCCTATTTAGTCCACCCTGAAAGATTCGCACTTTCAATAAAAGATTCAAAATCTTTTGTGTTACTATTACACTAAAGGTGAATAAACCCTGCACGGAGCAATTAAGCAAAGCGTGCAGGAACGCAAATTAACGAACAAGTTATTAGACAAAGTTGTTTTTTCGTGTCCTACTCTTAGACGACACCGCGATAAAAGAGGCGGCAGCCGGAATTGCACACGGCATTACGCGATTTAATTCGATGAACTTCATCAAGTCGGCTCGTATATTATTATATCACAATTTAAATCTTCAAGAGCAAGCTCCATCATGGGTTTAACGATATTCCAATCAAGTCCACCATTACCACAACCAAGTGGAGGAATTGCTATTCTAGTTTCCTTTGAGTATCCTCTTAAATAAGTTCTAAGTGATTTAAGTCCATCTTCAATATATTTATATTTAGATGGATTTCTCCAATGGTCTTTGGTTGGAAAGTTGATAATCTTTACAAGAACATCGTCCCAAATAAATAAATCACCTGGAATAAACGTTTCTTCCAAACATCGCTTCCGATAGGCAACAAACATTTGAGGATATCTCTTCTTAAACTCAAGAGCTATTCCTTTTCCCATCACTCCAACACAATTGACAGTGTTAACGAGTATTTGAGCGCCACAATTAAATAAATCGCCTTTTGTGAATGTAAGCATAACGGATAAAAATTTTTAATTGGAGTAATCGTAACCATGATAACCAATTTAAACGACCCGTACTTATATTTATACCATGCCAATTAGGCATAGCTATTCTCCAAATTCTTCTGGCATAGCTGCCAAGGCACGAATCGAACGTGCATCCATCGCCTTAACAGGGCGTTATAATACCTTTATACCACCTGGCAGTAAAAAATGGGCTAATTATTGTCTAACGATGATTTTTAATCAAATTG
>CAZRNW010000335.1:0-2032 GCA_964601535.1 uncultured Flavobacteriaceae bacterium | reverse complement strand
TGATAATCGTCGAACTGCGGCCCAAACATATAAATGAGCAAGTTAATCGGATATGGGGTACTTGTAATAAATCAAATTTTATTGATAACCCAAATTCCTATCGGCTCTTTTACTTATTCTTTTCTTTAACTATACTTTTAAGTTTCTCAGACCCACAAACCGTGCATCTGTGACCTTTACCATCTTTCATTACAGTAAAGACACGATTATTATTTCCATATTTACTATTTTGAAAATTAGAACCGTTATTTCCATACTGATTACCTTTACAATCTGTGCATTGCATTATCATTGTTCTAAGTCCTTATCGGGTAATACTTTAGGTTCATCTTCTATAAATGGCTTCTCATTTAAGCGTGTGATATAGAAGATATTATCTAAATCTAGACGTGATAATTTCGGTCGGGCGTTGGGTTCCCTCGCCGGTTCTTTCTTTATCGGCAAAACAGACCCCAAAACTTGAGCCTTTTTTCGGAAATTTTCCCGTCTACGTGTCTTTTCGGCATACTGCGCGGGTGTGCGTGGTTTCATTTTTACTTCCTAGCTTGGTATAAGAGATTATACTCCAATTTTTTAATATCTTACTTTTAATGGTGAACACCGCCAAAATCGGTGTCATATACACCAAAATCAGGAGTATGATGGTGACTATCGTGGTGATGATTGATGTCAGGTAAATTATCATATTGATGATGCGAATGGTCGTGTAAAGGTGTAATTTCTACTCCATCTGAGCCAGTGTTATATCCACCACCCATATCATGACTATTGTGATGAATATGGCCGCTTATATTGTCATCCCATAATAAAACTTGAGCCATTAATGGAAACATCATATCAATGTTTGTATCTATCGCTTTAGCGGAATCATTTTTATCCTTAAAGTAATAGACTCCATTATGCTTAAACTTACTCTTTGAACCCTGATTGACTGGTATATCTTTAAAATTCTTTAGTTGTCCTAATTTCATATCTTTGATTACACTAATTGTGATTACAATTACTAATATGATAGCAATAATTGTACATATCATTATAAATATCATTCAAATGACTCCAAATTTTTATTCAAATGATTCGAGGTCATCTATAGGATGTGGTGCATAACGTGATATTGGCACTTCTAAGTATTTCATATCTAGAGCCTCTTGACTAGGTATTCTCCCTAGTACCTCCATACATATTTCTTTTAATTCATCCTTAGACATAAGTTTAAGTGGTGAATCGTATTTGATTATAGCTACCTCTTTTTCAATCCACGAAGGATATAAATTAAACCATCGAATAAACCGAGAAAAAGGAGCACCACGAGCAATCGCATATTCTTCTCCATTACAAAATAGAGCGATTATGATACCGCTCGATGGTACTCCAATTTTCTTGGTAAGTACCTTATCACCTAATTCCATTACCGATTCTTTCTATATCGACCTCTATCATTATCATACGCTCTATCGTTTTGTTCAACTGAACCAATATCTGCATACGGTTCCTTATAAGGAAGTGGCACTATTGTTTTTTCCTTAAAGTAGGAAGCCGCACGCTGCAACATATCTTGAAATACTGGTTGTACTTCAGTATGTAGTCTAGGAGCGTTATCAGTTCTACGCTTTTTGAAGAATGAATCAGCGCGACCCCTTGCAATGTTTAAGGCTTTTACTCTATCGAACGCATCCAAAAATTGATGCGACTTAGAGAAGGAAACAATAACTTCGTTAGTATCGTATAATTTTGCGATAACTACACCAGTTCTGTTTCCTTTTTCATCCTTTATAAACCTAACAATTTCAGTTTTTTTTTCACTTTGAGTTTCCATTTTTTATACCTCTTGACAGTCAGGAATATCTTCAACTTCAAATTTAATAGTTTTTCCATCTAAGATTGCTGCAAATTTACCTGTTCGAGCTTGTTCATAAAGTCGCTTCATAATCTCATCACAATCGTCTGAAGGTTTTCCTTCTACTTCAAAGGATACATTAGCGAAAACCTTGAATTTGACCTTCTTATTTAATACCTTAGACACGTTATCATA
>CAZRNW010000334.1:0-4712 GCA_964601535.1 uncultured Flavobacteriaceae bacterium | reverse complement strand
GCCTCTTCTCTGCTCGGTTTATTATACCCTTCACCCAAAACAGTAATTCCACTCTCATAAAAAAGGATTTTTCTAAGGAATTAAGCTTTTTTATTGGTATATTTGAGAGAGCTGAATCAGGTTAAAACCAATGCGTTTAACATTTAAAAATCTGCCCATATTACTTACCATTTTCTGTTTGTTATTTTCAGCAAACAATGCTTCAGCTTATGGCCCGCCTTCTGTTTTTATTGAGAATAAAGGACAAATCCTGAATCAAAACCATGAGGCGAATAATGATGTTCTCTTTATGTATGACGGCGCAGGATTAAAAATTCAGCTTCGCAAAAGCGGGTATTCTTACGAACTTTTTAATGTAAAAAACTTACCTGCTTTTTCTGACAGGAATGCTGTTGCAGAAAATCCCGCCTTATTAAAAAACACAGAAATTGAAACTCACCGTGTAGATATTCATTTTATGAATGCAAATCCCGGTTGCGGAATTGTAAAAGAAAATCTGCAGTCAGCCGTTCTGAATTATTTTATTGAAGGCAAAGAAGTAAAAGGGGTTCAGTCTTTTTCAAAAATCACATATAGAAATATTTATCCGCATACCGATATTGAATTTATTCTTAATCCTGAAGGAGCGTTTAAATACAATGTTATTTTACGTCCGGGTGCTGATATTAATGCGGTTAAATTTTTGTGCGAGGGTGCTGCAATAGAATTATCAAAAGAAGGATACCTAAACTTTAAAACAAATTTAGGGAGCATTAAAGAGGAAATCCCGTTCAGTTATTATACTTCGTCCCCGAATGAAAACAATGCAGTAAATTTTAAGCTGAATAAAAATATAATTTCTTTTTCGTCAGATTATAATAATTCCAAAACATTAGTCATCGACCCTTCTAGCAACCGCATTTGGGGCACCTATTTTGGCGGCAGCGCTACAGAATATTGCACTTCAAACGGCATTGATGCTGCTAATAATGTTTATATAGCGGGATATTCATTAAGCACCTCAAATATTGCAACCAGTGGTGTGCATCAGTCAACTTTAAGCGGAAGTTTTGATGCATATCTTTCTAAATTTAATTCAAACGGTGTTCAGCAATGGGGTACTTATTTTGGCGGCTCAAGTTTTGATATTTTTTATGCCATTCACGTGATGCCCTCAGGAATTGTATTTGCAACCGGCGATACAGGAAGTACAACAAATGTCGCAAGCGGCAGCGCACACCAAACCACTTACGGAGGCGGAATTGATGATGCCATTCTTGTGAAGTTTGATTCTAACGGACAGCGATTATGGTCAACTTACATGGGAGGAAACCTGCATGATATTTCACAAGCTGTAACGGTTGATTCAAATGGAGATGTAATTATTTCCGGGCACACCGAGAGCGCAGGAAGTATTTCAACTGCTGGGGCATATTCAACAATTTACAGTTTAAATTATGATGTGTTTGTAACGAAATTTACAACTAATGGTGTAAGAATTTGGGGAACTTATCTTGGAGATACCGGAACCGATGAGGCAAACGGTGTCGCAACCGATGCAACTAATAATATTTATTTAACCGGATTTACAACCAGTCTTTTCGGAATTTCCGCCGGCAGTTCATTTCAAAGTATAATTGGTGGCGCAAACGATGCATTTATTATTAAACTTAATGCTACAGGAACAAATATCATCTGGGGAACTTATTATGGCGGCACCGGTGATGATAAGGGAACTGTAATAAAATGCGACATCAGCACAGGGAATATTTATGTTGGAGGAAATACAACGAGTACGACCAACATTGCAAGCAGTGGCGCCTATCAAACTGCAATAGGCAGCGCTGATGATTCTTTTATTACAGCATTCAATGCAACCGGCAGCCGTTTGTGGGGCACTTATTACGGCGGCACTGATGTAGATTATATTAACTCCCTTGTTCTGGATGTCAATAAAAATATTCTCGTAGGCGGACAAACATTAAGCACAAATGCAATGAGCTCAGCCAATGCTTATCAAACGAGTATAGGTTCCCCGAGTTTTTACGATGCATTTTTTGCAAAGTTTAGTTCAGTCGGAATCAGAAAATTGGGATCATATTTTGGTGGTCCTGATAACGAAAGCGGAACAGGAATTTGCATTGATAACGCAGGAAAAATTTATTTATCAGGTGAAACATCAAGTACGGTTTCCATTTCAACCTTGGGTTCACACCAACCGAATTATGCTGGAAGCAGCGATGCCTTTCTTGCAAAATTTTGTATTGCCCCTGAACCAACAGTTACACCTGCGGGCACTTCAAGCACCTGTGTCAACAATACTTATACTTTAACAGCAAGTCCGGGTTATACTGCTTATTTGTGGAATACAGGTTCTTCTGCCAATCCTTTATCCGTTACAGCCGGTTCATTAGCTGGAACATTTTATTATGCCGTTACTGTAACCGACAGTGATGGATGTAATGGTACTTCCGATTCCTCAACTGTTATTGTAAATTTGTGTACAGACGTTTCAGAATACGCTTTGAATCAGAACATAAATATTTATCCTAATCCGGCAAAAGAAGTGATTAGAGTGGAGTGCTTAGGATTTAGTGGTGAATGCGTTTTATCGATTTATGATGTTTTAGGTAAAGAAATTATGAGAAAGGATTTTTATTCAGCAAAACAAAATATTGATATTTCTAATGTTAATCCCGGTATGTATTTTATAAATTTCAATTTCGGTTCTAAAAATTGCATCAAAAAAATTATTATAGAATGATAAACAGGAATTACATATTTATTTTATTTCTTCTTTGTTCTGGTTTAAGCAAAGCACAGTTGCCCGTTGGCAGGGATACGATTACTGTTCTTGAAAACGGCAACGTTTTAAAATCGGCGTGGGCAGGCGGATTGAATTTCTGTTCAGTTTCGCAGGTTGATTTGGACATGGATGGAAAAAAAGATTTAGTTTTGTTCGATAAAGTAGATTTGTTTGCTTACGGAATTTTCAGGTGTTTTATTAATAAAGGCGGAGTAGCCCAGGTGAATTATGTTTACGACCCGCAATACACAGCCAAATTTCCGGCTGTACAACAATGGGCCATTTTTGTAGATTATGATAACGATGGACGCTCCGATTTATTCACTTATACCCTCGGAGCCATTAAGGCATTCCGTAATGTTTCTACTGCGGGAAATTTGTTATTCCAGTTAGCAAAGTTTGAAATAATGTGTAATGTTACACCAACAACAACACCTTTATACACGCAAATATTTTCAAATCCTGTAACAATCCCCGGATTTTCAGATATCGATAACGACGGGGATTTAGATATTCTTAATTTCAGTTCTTCCGGTTTTGAGCTTGAGTATAACAAAAACATCAGTATGGAAACCTATGGTATCCCGGATAGTTTGACTTATGTTTTGGACGAAGGTACATGGGGCGATTTTACTGAAAACAGCTGTATTGTTAGCCTGAATCAACCGAAGCCTGCTCATCCATACAACGGTGAATCACCAATGAAAGTCATGCATGCGGGTTCCTGTTTGATGTGTTTCGACCGCGATGGTGATTTGGATAAAGATTTAATTTTGGGAGATGTTAACTGTTCAACTTTGCATTATCTTGAAAATGGAGGTACTGCAGCTGTGGCATTGATGACAGACACAACAAAACTTTACCCGAATTACCCGAATAAAGCTTCAACAACCGTCATCAGAATGAATCAATTCCCTTGTACCTACAATTTGGATATAGATAATGATGGAAGAAAGGATTTGTTAGCAAGCCCAAATACGCCGAACAGTCATAATTTCACAAGTCTTTGGTATTATCAAAACACCAGTTCAACGCCAACAGTAAATTTCCAGTTTGTAAAAAATAATTTTTTGCAGGACGAAATGATAGAATTAGGAGAAGGGGCATATCCTGCATTTATGGATGTGGATGCCGACGGATTGCTTGACATGATTATTGGCAATCATGGGTATTATACTGTAAGCACTAATGTTTCTGATTTAGCTTATTACCGCAACGTTGGAACTTTAACGCAACCCAGTTATTCATTAATGACAAAAGATTTTTTTAATTTTTCAGCTCACGTTAGCGCAAATTTGTTGAGTGGCACAGTTCCTGCTCCCGGCGATATTGACGGTGATGGAGATCAGGATTTAATTCTTGGCGATTTTTACGGGAAAATTCATTGGTGGGAAAATACAGCCGGCCCGGGCAATCCTTGTAATTTCAGCATTTTTCATTTTAATTATTTTGGCATTACAACTACTTCCGGTTCACCTTATCCGCAGGTGATAGATGTAAACAAAGATGGTGTTTTAGATTTATTGATCGGTTTACGCAATGGAAGATTAGCTTATTACAAAAATACAGGAACAACTACAGCACCTACTTTTTCTTTGATAACTGCTAACCTGGGTAATGTAAATGTGAAAGGCGACCCCGGATTGTATTCTTCAGATGGCAGCTGTGCCCCATTTTTATATAATGAGGCAGGCACCTATAAATTGTTATGCGGAAGTATCAGCGGCAGAATATTTTATTATGATAATATCGATGGCAATCTCACCGGTAATTTTAACCGTATCGATACCAATGTCAATAAAATTAACGACGGACCGAAAAGCAGTCCGCAATATATAGATATTAATGGTGACGGAAAAAGGGATTTAATTATTGGAAATTATGGGGGCGGATTAAGTTTCTATTCTTCAAAAGCCCCAATTGGTAT
>CAZRNW010000333.1:0-4721 GCA_964601535.1 uncultured Flavobacteriaceae bacterium | reverse complement strand
GTATAGACAGTTGAGTGTTCCAAAACGCCAACTACGTGTAGCCGGAAAACGTTATAGCGCCATTAAAACGGCGCATAACGTAGGGTTGGCGACAGCTCCGCTCGTGATTACGCTATCGCGTTAGAACATTTTCTTTTAAGGAATTTTTTTTACCTTTCATAAATCCAAAATCCGGCAAATACCCACCTCCCCTCAGTCACTATGTTACGCGGCATAGCCTCACTGATGGTTTGCCTTGTACATTTTACGGGAACAATTGGTCCTGGTCTGATAAAAGAAGCCGGTGCTTTCGGAGTTTATGGCGTGCAGATATTTTTTACTATTTCCGGTTTTATCATCCCCTACTCTTTGTTTCAGTCGGGTTACTTAATTAATTACTACCATAAATTTTTACTGAAACGTATTGTGCGCATCGATCCGCCTTATTTAATTATTATTCTTGTTATCATTTTACTTTCATATGCAGCGCAATTATCACCTTATCATACTACCGAGCCAATAAATATTTTTACCATGAATAATCTTTATCATTTATTTTACCTAACGGAAATATGTCACGGTAAATGGCTCATCCATATTTTCTGGACATTAGCTATTGAGTTTCAGTTTTATCTTTTAATTGGTTTGGTTTTTCCCCTGATTATGCAAACAAAAAAATACGGAAGGGAAATTGTGTTTTGCGTTTTGAGTATCCTGCCTTTTATTTTCAAAGACGACCGCTTTGTTAGCGATTACATTTTTTATTTTTTGCCCGGCATGGCGTATTTTTGTTTTGTGTCGGAACAAATGAATGCAAACAAACTCTTCCTATGGCTCCTGGTTTTTTGCACAGCCGGCTATTTTAAAAACGGATTAGCAGCTGTGATTTGTCCGCTTGCCTCCATTGCATTTATTCATTTTATAAACAAACCTTTTAAACCGCTCCTGTTTTTAGGTATGATTTCCTACTCGCTTTACCTCGTGCACACACCGCTTGGTACTGATAGTTTAATTCAGTTTTTGCAAAATTACATTACAGATGATGCGGGAAGAATATGGCTGATGCTTTTATCCCTGCCTGTTGTGATTGGCATTGCGTGGGTGTATTATCAACTAATTGAAAAAAGAGCACTCTCGTGGTCGAGAAAAATTTTTTACAGACCGTAAAAACTTTTTTGCCATAGCGACAAAACATAAAGCTTATAAAGCAATTTAATTTCTTTTGACCCGGCTTTTTGTGAATCGAATTGTTGCTTTAAAACATCGAGCTTCATGAATTGAAAATCGTTTTTGTTCAAGGAATCAAAAATCATTTTGTAATTTCCGCCAATCCATTTATCCATCGGGGTTTCGAAGCCTTTTTTATCATAACGGGTATAGATCTCATTGGGTAATTTATCTTTCAAAGCTTCCCGCAAAAAATATTTTGAAACGCCATTCTGTATTTTACGCGTGCCATTAATCGAAAACATTAAATTGATTAATTCAATATCATCACTAAAAGGCGTACGGCTTTCCACACTGTGCCACATGCCGCAGCGGTCTTCACACTTTAAAAAAGCTTTCAAACGCGCCACATTAATGTCGTAAGCGAGCTGGTCATTCACTTTATCTAAATACTTTACAGGATTGTAAATTTTATGTGAATTCACGAAAGAAGCATCAAAATAATTTTTTATGCCGCTGAGATGCGAATTGTAATGCGACTTTATTTTTTCTTTGATGAATAAAGAGAAAGGCGAATCAATAGTTTTCTTACTCTGATTTAATTCACGAACAAAACCGAAAATATTTCCGTAGCCCAAAAAATAATTCCACTTGGCAACAAAATGATGGTGATAGCCCGCAAATAATTCATCGGCTCCTTGTCCGTCTAAAACAACTTTAATATTATTTTGCTTGGCAAGCTCCATCACTTTATACTGCGCGTAAGTACTCGTATCCCAAATCGGCACATCCTGCGAGTAAACCAAAGTCTGAAGTTCTTTAAATAATCCTTCTTGTGTTGGTTCAATTGTTTTATGAATGGAATTTACTTTTTTCGCGACTAAATCAGCAAAACGACTCTCATCCATGTTTTCCCCCTTAAAAACAGAGGTAAACAAATAAATTGGTTCTTTCTGTTCCATCAAAACCGCCAATGCAGAACTATCAATACCGCCGCTCAGACAAGAACCTACGGGGACATCACTCCGCAAACGCAATTGAACAGCATTCGTGAGTTTTTCTTTTACTTCTTTAATTAATTCCCCGTTGCTTTGTAAATCGGTACTGTAGTCGTAATCCGGATTTAATTTGAAGTAACAGGCTGTATTGAAAGAATGATTTTTTAAATTGTATTTTAAATAATGCCCGGGCCATAATTCATAAATGCCTCCGAAGAAATTGCTTTCCTCTTGTTCCATTCTGTTATTCACCAAATAATCATGCAATGCTTTCTGATTTATTTCTGCTTTCAGCAGACCGCTTTTTACTAAAGCTTTTTGCTCACTTGCAAATGCAAATGCATTATCATTCTCGGTATAATAAAATGGTTTTACGCCAAAACGGTCCCTCGAACAAAATAATTCCTGTTTCTCTGCATCGTAAATGCAAAACGACCACATGCCGTTAAATTTATTGAGACAATCCGTTCCCCAATATTTGTAAGCATTTAAAATAACTTCCGTATCGCTTGTGGAAACAAATTTTGCGCCTTGTGTTTCGAGTTCTTTTCTTAATTCGAGGTAATTATAAATTTCGCCGTTGTAAGTAATCCATAACTTCCCATCCTGCAAAGCCATTGGCTGGTGACCGGTTTCACTCAAATCTAAAATAGATAAACGGCGGTGTGCAAATGCTAAATGAAAATCGCCGTTAGCTTCTGAGATATTTTTTTGAGGAATGTAATTTAAGCCATGCTTTAATAGTGGTGTATCTTTTGAAGAACAAGGAAGGGCATTTTCTCCAACCAACAAAAAACCTTCACCATCAGGACCACGGTGTTTAATGGCCTGAGAGGCTTTAAAAATAGTATCCTTTAAATTGAGGGCATTTTTATTTTTCAGCACAAGGCCGGTAATTCCGCACATATATGCTTAACGTAAAAAACGACTAATTCTTGTACCTGCTATTGCAACGGATAGCCATTCCAACTCTTAAAACAGGCCAGAAAACAAAACCATTTTCGAAAGGCATGCCTACGCTTTGTACAGCCATCGGTTCACCTTTATCATCGCCATAAGCGCCAACATAGGAGAAACAAACGGTTCGCGCCATTCCGGTATAAACCCCAACCTCGTAAAATGTTTCGCAGGTAATTGGTTTATCAGATTTGTAAAAACGGTTACGGTAAAATAATCCCACAAGATTTTTAGTCTGCGAAACGCGGTAATTATAATGATATGCTTGTCCGCCTTTACCGTCTGTCGAAAATTCAACATTACTTGCATGCTGATAGCGGTAGGCAATATACAATCCTTTTGAACGCAGTTTTTGATTATTGGCCCGGTATGGAACCACAGATAACAAATTCAAGCCAAAACGCACTTCTCCGCCAACATTTTTAAATGCAATGTTCGGCCAGATATCCTGACTCGGCTTATCATATCCCGGGTTCGCAAAAATATAAGCACCTTGTAATTCCCAGGAGAATTTGCTTTTAAACACTTTCTCATAGGAAACAGAAGCTTTGTTTGCCAGAAGCGAAGTGATATGGATTTTAAAACAGCCTTTCAAATCATAAGTTGAATCTGCTTCGGTTCTTGCAATGATATTATCTTTCGTTGCCGGTTTTGCATAATCATACTTTGCAACGAGCGGATCATCCAGGCTATAGGTATAAGTTGGTGTTGGAGTTGTGTCCTTTTCCACACGCCCGATTTTACTCGGGTCTCTTTCTTGCGAAAACGAATTGATACACAGTATCGATAAAACAAGGATTAATATTCTCTTCATGTTATTTATTTTAAAGGCCTATTTTTTTATTTACAATTTCTAAAATTTCTTTTTCCATCGCAATGGCATCGCTTTCAATTTTCTTTGCTTTGGCTACGATATCATTTACGTAATTTTTATCGTCGTAACCCGTTGCATTTATCCGAACATTCATACAAGCGCCAATCACAGCACTTCTTGCACATAAAGCACCAACACCTGCATCGGTCACCGAATTCGGGTTACCGTTTTCTACCATCGCTTTTATCAAGGTCATGCTTTCGTACGACAATTGCATCACTTTAAACGGAATTTCAATCGCAAATTTTGTTGCATCCTGAATAGCCTGTGTTCTTGCTTTCTTTTCCTCATCTGTTCCCTTTGGTAAACCAAAAGCCATCATGATTTTATTAAAAGCGGCCGTATCCGCATCCACTAATTTACTCAATTCATCTTTAAAATACTGCCCTTTTTCCGCCCAGTTACTAAATTCTTCCCACCGGTTATCCCATCCTTTCTTATGGGAGCTCAAATTTGCCACCATTGTAGCCAAAGAAGCCCCTAAACTGCCCACATAAGCCGAAATGGAACCACCCCCCGGGGCAGGACTCTCACTAGCCGTTTCATTGGCAAAATCAACCAAAGTCATACTTACTAATTTGCTATCGGCTTTTTCCTTCAATAAATATTCAATAACGCGTTCTTCGGGTTTAAAGGGAGCGAGTTCATCCAGTCCCATTGATTTGATGGCGATTTTTATGATTTCTTTTTCGCTCACGCCTGTGCTGCGCTGTTGCTTTCTTAAAAAATATTTTCCTGCATCTATT
>CAZRNW010000332.1:0-4733 GCA_964601535.1 uncultured Flavobacteriaceae bacterium | reverse complement strand
CGCATCGAAAGATAGTAGGCATAATTATTCAGCACATAAGCATCATCCGGATTAATATTTAATGCAACATCGTAAGCTTTATCTGATTTTTCATATTCTTCCAGAAAGCTATATACATCCCCGAGATTTGTGTAAAAGTTTAACATCAATGTTTTATCCTCAAAAACAAATTCCAGTCCATCATAAAAAGACTGTGCTGATTTTTTGTAATTACGGATTTGGCGGTTTGCAACACCATTAAAATAATACGGCTGTGCCTGATTTGGGAAAAGCTCCATGGCTTCTGCGCTATGCTTTTCAAGCGAGTCAAATTTTTGAAGATATGATTCCAGGCTCAAGAACTCATCCCATACATGATAAGATGTTTTGCTGTATTTGGAGGCGAGATAATACTGAAGATAAGCTTCGTCTAATTTTTTATCGTTTGCTAAAAACCGGGCATAAAATGCATGGGCCTCTGATGAGGTTGGATTTACTTTTAAAACAACATCACATAACTCGAATGCCTTTGGAAGAAATTCAGGAAACCGTTCAGAAACTTCTAAATAAAACTGCAGGTATTTTATTTTTATTTCAATTTCCAAATCAGGATTGGCCAATGCAATTTTTAGCTCATTATGCGATTCTTCGGCCTTACCTTGTTCTTTATAATATTCTGCCATTACCAAATGAACTCTCGGGTTTCCCGGGTCCATTATAAGTAGCTTGTCGTAAATTCCTTTAGCCTGACTAAAATCATTCATGTCCTCGTAATGTTCGGCCAGATATAAATAATAGCGGGGCTCCTTCGGATTTAATTCCACCATTTTCTTTAATTCAGATTCCGCTTCGCTAAAACGTCTTAATTGTTTCAGTAATTTAATTTTGTTCAGGGTGATTACCTCTTCTTTTCCATATCGCTTTTCAAGGTCGTCGTAAATTTTAAAAGCTTTGCTGAAATTCTGACTCATCGCATAATCGTAAGCCATGGCTTCCAGCAAATCACTTCGCTCAGGAAAAATCTTAATTAGTTTTTCATAGGCTTCAGCTGCCCCGGCGAAATCTTTTTTCAGATGCAGCACGTCGATATACCCCAAATGATACCATTGGTTTTTCGGATCAGCTTCAATAGCTTCTTTTGCCATTTTCGCTGCTTCATCGAGGCGGTTTGTTAACGGAAGAAGTTTTGATAATTCATATTTCACCGCCGCATTTTGCGCATCATACTTTAAACACTCTCTGAATAACTGTTCAGCTGCCTCCGGTTTACCGCCTATTTTTTCGCGGCAAGCTTCAATGTAAGTGGCTTCTAAAATAATTCTGGTTTTTTCATCGAAGCCCGTTTTAGCTACTGTATTTGTGTTTACACTTGCTGATGTTTTGCAAGATGAGAAACTAAGCGAATAAAAAATTAAACCGCAACAAAACAGAGAGTATGAAATTGCTTTATACAATTATTTGAGTGTAATCACTTATGCTTAAATCCAGGGTTTTCCCTTTTACTTCTGCTCCTTCTCCAATCATGCTATTGCTCACATTAGCATTAATTAATTTTGCAGATGACTGAATAATAGAGTTCCTGATAATGCTTGTTTCTAAAACACTATTAGGGCCAACGCTTGCGTGCGGACCAATAATAGAATTTGAAATGCGCACATTGTCGCCGATAAAACAAGGTTCAATAATTATGCTGTTGTTGATCTCGATATTTTTTCCGCGTAAAAACGGTTTTCCTTTATCAAACTCCAATACCCTCTGGTTGGTGTAAACGGTTGCGTCTTTATTTCCGCAGTCTAACCACTCGGTTACTTTCCCCGGTTCAAATTTTATGCCCTTTGCTTTCATGTTTTCTAAAGCATTGGTTAATTGGAATTCGCCTTTTTCGGTAATGTTATTGTCAAGTAAATACTTCAGTTCGTTTTTCAGGTTATCACCGTCTTAGAAATAATAAATTCCTATAATCGCTAAATCACTTACAAAGTCAACCGGTTTCTCAACAAAATCTGTAATCACTCCTTTTGAATCAAGCTTCACAACGCCAAACTGACGCGGGTCTTCAATTTTTTGTACCCAGATAACACCTTCTTTGTTGGTGTCCATTACAAAATCAGCTTTGAATAAAGTATCGGCAAAAGCAATAACTGTTTTTCCGGTGATTGATTTTTCTGCGCACATGATTGCATGAGCGGTTCCCAACGCTTTATCCTGATAATAAATACTGCCCTTCGCACCCTGTCCTTCAGCAATTTTGATAAGATTGTTTTCTGTTTCCTTCCCAAAATCACGCCCAATCACAAAAGCAATTTCTTCAACTTTTTGTCCGCATACTTTTGTAATATCCTCAACAAGCCTTTGTACAATTGGTTTTCCTGCAACGGGGATGAGTGGTTTAGCCAGAGTTAAGGTGTGCGGACGCATCCTTTTACCTTTACCTGCCATTGGAATAATAATACGCATAAAATACTAAGTCAATAGACTACAAATTTAACAGAATTATCGGGAAAATGAAGGCTAATATTCGTTAAAGAACTTGCAAATATCCTGCCGGATCCAGAGCGTTTTTTACATCAAAATCGCCGATTTTTGTGCGGCATAATTTTACAAGATGAGCGCCGCTGTTTAGAGCTAATCCAAAATCACGGGCTATGCTTCTTATGTAAGTACCCTTACTGCAAACAATCCTGAAATCAATTTCCGGTAATCGTATTCCAGTAACCTCAAACTCCAATATCTCTATTTCACGTGATTTTAATTCAGCTGTACCGCCTTCCCGTGCAATATCGTAAGCGCGTTTGCCATTTACCATTACGGCACTGAACAATGGCGGAACCTGTTCTTGCTTTCCTAAAAAACTTTTTGCCGTATCAAAAATCATTTGTTCTGTTATGTGAGTAATTGGAAAAGTTTTATCAATGGCCTTTTCTAAATCATAGCAAGGTGTTGTGGCGCCAATCAAAAAAGTGCCTGTATATTCTTTTTTCAGACTTTGAAAACTTTCGATTTCTTTTGTTTTTTTTCCGGTACAAACAATTAATAATCCTGTTGCCAAAGGGTCGAGTGTTCCGGCGTGACCAATTTTTAGGTGTACAAATTTCCCATCAACAAAAAGCGATTCGTGTTTTTTTAATCCGTGCTTTAATTTGTTAACGGCCTGAAATGAAGTCCAGCCCAAAGGCTTATTGATGAGTAATATTTCTCCCTGATAATAATTCCGCATCAAACAATGCTTATTGGAACATTCATTAAAAAAAGAATAATCAGAATGGCGCCTGCAATAATTCTGTACCAGCCAAAAGCCTTAAATCCGTTTTTGTTCAGCATCCCGATAAAAAACTTAATGGCGAGAATGGCAACAATAAAAGCAATTACATTTCCGAAAACAAGTAATGAAATTTCGTGCGAATCGAGCGTCAATCCTTCTTTATAAAAGTCAAGTAATTTCTTGGCAGTTGCTGCGAACATGGTTGGAACTGCAAGAAAAAAAGAAAACTCCGCCGCGTTTTTACGGGTTAATTTTTGACTCATCCCACCAACAATTGTGGCGCCGCTTCTGCTAATCCCGGGAAACAGTGCGATACACTGAAATACACCAATCTTAAATGCCTTAATTGTTGTGATGTCGGCTTCGTTATCCAAACTGTTTTTAGCAAACCACTTATCCACAAACAATAAAATAATTCCGCCCAAAAATAATGCGATGGCAACACCAAAAACATTTTCTAATAAGCTATCAATGTAATCGCCCAGAAAAACACCGGCAATAGCCGCAGGAATAAAAGCGATAATTAATTTTAGATAAAAATCTACTGACTTGAAAAAACGCTTAAAATATATTACAACTACCGACAAAATAGCACCGAGTTGAATAGCTACAGTAAATAATTTTACAAATGGAGTTGCTTTAATACCTAATAAGGCTGTGGCAATCATCATATGGCCTGTTGACGAAACCGGCAAAAATTCGGTTAAGCCCTCCACCAGCGCTATAATAAATGCTTCAAGAAATGACATGCCTATTGCGGTTTATTTCGCCGATTCCTGATTTTGTTTTGGCCGCCACATTATACCTACTATAATGGTGACAAAACCTAAAACACATACCATTGGCGCAACAGTAATACGGCGGGCGTCAAAAATAGCAGGGTTAAAAACATTTGGGTCTTCACTGCCACCGCCAATCATTAAAATATAACCCAGAATAATGAGCCCTAAACCTGCCAGAAAAATAAGATAGTTTTGCTTCGAAAAAGTTGACTTCATACCCCGCAAATCTACTAAAATTATTGGCTTAAATTACAAGGCTTTTACGTTAAATTTTCGTAATATTGCTATTTACATTTTCCCTATAAAAGGGCATCCAATTTTATGTCAAAAGTCGCATTAATTACAGGGGTAACAGGTCAGGACGGAGCTTATTTAACTGAGTTTTTATTAAATAAAGGCTATCATGTACATGGTGTTAAGCGGAGAAGTTCGCTTTTTAATACCGATAGGATTGACCATTTATATCAGGATTTGCATGAAAAGAACGTTCATTTTAAATTGCATTATGGTGATTTAACTGATAGCACAAATCTGATCCGGATTGTTCAGGAAGTACAACCTGATGAAATTTATAATCTTGCAGCCCAATCTCATGTTAAAGTAAGTTTTGAAACGCCTGAGTATACGGCTAATGCCGATGCTATTGGCGCATTAAGAATTTTAGAAGCTATCCGTATTTTAGGATTAGAGAAGAAAAACCGTTTTTATCA
>CAZRNW010000331.1:0-4758 GCA_964601535.1 uncultured Flavobacteriaceae bacterium | reverse complement strand
TTCTTTATCGCATTCAATGTATTGCTCGTAACTTGGTTTTTGTATGAAGGAAACTTTATTCAGACAAGCTTCAATTACTTTGCTCATTTCTAAAAATTTAATTTTGTCGTTCAAAAATGAGCTCACCGCTATTTCGTTGGCTGCATTTAAAACACAAGGCATATTGCCGCCTTTTTCAAGGGCTTCAAAAGCCAGAGCTAAGTTACTAAAAGTTTTGGTGTCAGGCTTCTCGAAAGTCAGCTCGGGGTAGTTAAAAAAATCAAAACGCTTAAAAGTGTTTTTTACCCTTTGCGGATAAGAAAAGGCGTATTGTATTGGTAATTTCATATCGGGCAGTCCCAATTGCGCCTTCATGCTGCCGTCTTCAAACTGAACAAGGCTGTGCACGATACTTTGAGGATGCACAATCACATCAATTTGTTTAGGCGATAAATTAAACAGCCATTTGGCTTCAATTACTTCCAGACCTTTATTCATGAGCGTTGCTGAATCAACAGTTATTTTTGCACCCATGGTCCAGTTCGGATGTTTTAAAGCTTGTTCGCGTGTTACTTTTTCTAAATCTGATTTTGTTTTTCCGCGGAACGGTCCGCCCGATGCAGTTAAATAAATTTTTTCAATTTTATTTTCCCATTCACCGGCCAGACATTGAAAAATTGCAGAGTGTTCTGAATCCACAGGATAAATATTCACACTGTTTTCCATGGCTAAACGCGTTACCAGGTCTCCTGCAACAACAAGCGTTTCTTTATTGGCGAGGGCAATGTTTTTTTTGTGTTTGATTGCATTAATTGTTGAAGCGAGTCCGGCGTAACCAACGATGCAAGCCAAAACAATATCGATGGTTTCCATTTCCACAATTTGTGCAATGGCTTTTTCTCCTGCAAAAACTTTGATGTCTTCTTTTAATAAAATTTCTTTTACAGACTGATATTTTGATTCATCACCAATAACAACCGCATTGGGTTTAAATTCTAAGGCCTGTTTAATTAAAAGCTCGGCGTTTGAATTTGCGACTAAAACTTCAACCGAAAAATGTTTGGGATTTTCGCGGATAACATCAAGCGCCTGGGAACCGATGCTTCCGGTGCTGCCGATGATTGCTATTTTTTTGGTTTCAGCCATTGGTAATTGAGCCCGAAGATACTAATAAAAAAACCTAAATTTTATTTGTGCCCACAGAGAGACTCGAACTCTCAAGGATATAATCCAACGGCTTCTGAGACCGCAACGTTTACCAATTTCGCCATATGGGCAATAAAAAAAGTCCAAATAAATGGACTTTTCAGTGCGGGTGAAGGGACTTCCTTCGACAAGCTCAGGATAAACTTCTCGTCCCATTCAATTCCATAAAGAATTCCTGCCAAAGCAAGAACTCTTATTTATGTGCGGGTGAAGGGACTCGAACCCCCACGTCTCTCGACACCAGATCCTAAGTCTGGCGCGGCTGCCATTACGCCACACCCGCAGCGTATTCTCCTCTAAAAGGGAAGGCAAATTTACTAAATTTTTGATATAAAAAGGCTGTTTTAAGGGGAAAAATAGCCCTAATTAAGGCGCATCACCACATAAGTTTCGGGTACCGAAAGCGTCTTAATGCAATACTTCAATTTTATCCCGATTTCAGAGGGGAAATCGCTAATTTCACTAAAGCCTAATTTTGAGAAAAAGTCGGGAATTATAGCTACTAAATAAAGGGGTAATGTTGCTTTTTTAGAAAGAGCAAGTGTTAATTGGCGGCCAATCCCTTTCAGTCTCAAATCTTCGATAACACCCAACGAACATAATTCATTACAGGCAGGATATTGTCTTAATCTGCCGAAGCCAACAATTTTACCTTCATATTTAGCCACCAGGAATTGTTCGGGACGGAGATCATTATCATCGAGACAAAATTCCGCAATCATTTTTTTTACAACAGGAAATTCGGTCTCTGTGCAAGGTGAAATATTTGCCTGAAGAATATTACTGTTCATTAATTGGTAATCACCAGTTTTTTTACCGTGCGGGTTTCGCCATCACTTAAAATAACAAAATAAGTTCCCGTATTGAGGCTGTACAAATTAAGTTGTATTAAACCAAAACGCATGTTGCTGTTTTGATTGAAAACTTCTTTTCCAAGAATATCTGTAATACTAATATTCACTTGTTTTTTAAAACTATTTTCAGGAATTAAAATATTTGTCAGACCGTAAGAAGGGTTCGGAAATAAATTAAATTCAGAAGAATAATTTAATTCTTTAATGCCAACCAGGGCTTCTGCCTTTGAAATCATTTTATCCTGCACGCAATTTAAAACAGTTCTTTTGTTCACATCAGCATCATATTCAGAAACCGCTGCAATAATGTACATGTTTTCAGGAATGTAACGGAATTGGGAGGATGGTGTAGCAGGCAAGGTATAAGAATAAGCTCTTGTGAAAGTATTTGATTGCGTTCCGCCTGTACTCGGAATAATTCCGGCAACACCATAAGAACCATCAAGGGCAATATCTAAAACATTCTGGTGTTTGTATTGCTGTGTATTTAAAACATAACCGTTTTGCGCAGACAAATAATATCCCATTTGAAAATACGGAGAGAAAGGAACATTATACATAAAACTTAATTGATTCCAACCATTAAAACTTGTATCCATTATCGGACCATAAACATTATTTTCGGTGAGATAAGCCGTAAATCTGTAATCACCTTTTACTTCACCTACAAAATTTGCACTCACTGTAAAATTTAAAACACGTGTTGCTGAATCGTAATTTTTATTTGGAATACTAACTGTTACGGGTACTACTACTGATTGGCGCTGATTAATATGAGTTGTATAAGAAGTACGGGGTACGGGAACAGAAGTCACGTCATTGAAAAAAGTACGGTCGAACATTGCTGTTGATAAAGCTTTACGGTAATCAGAAATCAAAGGATTAATACTTGTGGTATTTAATGAATCAGCATCGTGAATATTTATAGCGATAACAGAACTGTTTGTAACTGCCTTCAGTTTTTCCTGTGCATCGGGTGTATAGCCATCTTTTGCGCTTACAAATTGTTCAGCCAAAATATTTTTTGCAGGCTTAGAAGTGACAATGGTAATATAGGTATTCAGTGTATCATTATTTACATTTTGATCGGCAACCGTATTCACATTGTTAACCCACATTTTTAATTTATAATAACCGGGTGTTGCAATGTTGTACGGGATATTAAACGTAAAATTATTTACTGCGTAAGTTGCCATTGCTGTTGAAAGACTAAAAGCCTGCGTTTCGTTGCTTAATCCGATAACTGAATAGTTTAAGGTTAATGCTGAAACAGGAGTATTTCCCATATTGGTGATTTTACAAATAACTGCACCATCTGTATTAGCGGTATTGTAATTATAAAAGAGATTGGTGCTGCTGATGGCTACATCATTAGCATTTAAAATATTTTCCACCACCACATCATCAATCCAAAGCTGGTACATGTCTTTCGAAGTGTTTTTAAAGGCAATGCGGATGTTTTGTCCGGCATAGCTGCCAAGTGATAAACCGTGTTTAGTCCAAACATTTTTTTCGCCCATGCCCGCTGTATTCCCATCCTGCAGAGAAAAAACCGGGGTTAATGTTGCAAAATCAACTGCGGTTAAAGTTCCGGTAGTATTGGTTGTTACATAAACCTCATAACCTTCCGGATAATTTGCATCGGGTGATTTAGCGTACCAGGATAAGACTGAGTTTGCCGCTATAGAATTAATAACAGGCGAAACAACAAAACGTTTTACTGCAGCATTGGTTGTATCGAGCCAGGATGTTGAAACCAAAAAAGTATCAGCTTCAATGCTATTGTAAGTAACAGCCCATCCTGTAGTTTTCAATGCAGTTACATTAAATGGTTTGTTGGGTGAATTGGTATTGCCAATATTGTTTTTAAAACCATCGTCAATTAAATTATATCCTGCAGGGATATTTGTATAGGTTGTAGTGATGGTTTGACTGCCGTTAACCTGAACATCATTTTGCAAAGTGAGCGAATTAAAACTATCGCTAAACAATATCTGGCTTTGAGCACCAAGAGCTAATAAACAAAAAATGCCAACAAAAATTTTCTTCATGGTTCCTATTCTATAAATACCCTGTCTTTCCCATCAAAATTCGGTGCCTGCACACTCAGCACTTTTAAAGGTACTTTACCGGTTGATTTAACTGCGTGAATTGTGTTTTTTGGGATAAAAATCACATCACCTTTTTTTATTTCAAATTTCTTTTCTCCTAATGTCATTTCTCCTGCACCATCCAGCACCGCAACATGCTCAGAGTGCTGCAAATGTTTATGGGCTTTTACGCCCTGCTTAATCACAATTACAAAACTACTTGCTAAACTGTCGCCAAACAAAGCTTTGTTGTAAAGATTATCGCTTAGGGTTTTTGCACCGATACTGTCAGTGGTGATATGTTGCGCTTTGCAATTTAATCCGCAACACAATACAACAAACAGTATTAACCATAATCTGAACAAGCGCAATTATTTTACAATTGGTTGCGGTTGAACTGTAGCTACAGGAGCTTCGCCGAGCATTTGAGGTGTTATGCCTCTCATACCTTGTAAAGCCTGAGGATGGTTTGGATTTAATTTAAGCGCTTCCTGCCAGCATTCTTTTGCTTTTTTGAATCGCCCTAAATTATAATACGAACCTCCGAGATTGTACCATCCTTCCGGATTGTAACGATCAAGTATAGTTGCTTTGTTTAACTCATAAGCTGCACTGTCTGAACGTCCGCG
>CAZRNW010000330.1:0-4758 GCA_964601535.1 uncultured Flavobacteriaceae bacterium | reverse complement strand
ACGAGAGTATGCATTTAAACAGTGCGGCTGATGATTTTTCTGTTTGTTTCTTAAATGATTCAACCGGCTATTTTTCTTCGAACCGTGAAGGCGGAAAAGGAAAGGATGATATTTATTGGTTTAAATACACCAACAAATACATTAATATTTCCGGAACAGTTTTATTAACTGAAAACACTAACGATCCTGCTAAAGGCGTGAAAGTACGTTTATATGGCCCGGATAACAAAGCAATCGATTCAGTAAAAACGGATGCTAAAGGTTTCTTTAAGTTTGAGAATTTGGATGCAGATAAAAAGTACATGGCTGAAGTTGATTCGGATGATCCGCAATTGGCAGGTAAGGCGCGTTATTATTTAGCGAATACAAATGGAGTTATTTCGCGTGTGACCAATAATTACGAAAATAAAAAATTCGCTTTCCGTAATTTACCGGTTGACCCGAACGGATTGCCGGATTTATATACTGATGATGATTTAACCATGGCCGGTAATTTATTGTTTGGTGAAAACCCGAGTAAACCTATCAAGAATACCAAAATCAAAATCACCAACCAGTATGGTGATGTAGTAGAAACTACTACTACTAACCAGTTTGGTGCTTTTGCATTCCGTAATTTACCATTAGACCAGAATTATATTGTGAGTATCGAAGAAACTGAACTGGACATTCCCGCGAATTCAATTTTTATTTTAACTAATAAGAGTGGTAAAGAAATTAAGAGTTTCTATACACAGATGAACGGAAAATTCAAATTCAAAATGTTATCCACCGAGAAAATCATGTTGAAAGATTTGGATGTGGAAGATCAGGATTTAATCATGCAGTTATACGGGTATATTTACGATCAGGATAAAAAACCATTTAACAATGCTAAATTATTTTTATTTACGCAGGACAATCAGTTAAATCAAACTATTACTACAGATGATAAAGGCAGATTTGCATTCAAAAACTTAAAAGCGAGTTTAGAATATTTATTTGATGTGGATGAAACAGACCCGCGCATCAGTTCGCTCAAGAAATTATATATTGCCGATACAAAAGGCCGTATTTATAAAGAATTAATCCGCACACTAAAAGGCAAATTCCAGTTTAAGGTATTAGCAGTTGATAAAGTTGCGATGGGAGATTTTACAGTTGATGACCCGTGGTTACAGGTATTGGAATTAAAAAACAAAGCGAAAAAAGACAGTTTAACGATTGTTGAGAATATTTATTATGCTTTCGGTGATCACAAATTTGATAAAGCGGGGCAGAATGTATTGGATAAAGTAGTAGCCGTAATGCAATCGAACCCTAATTTAATGGTTGAACTAAGTTCGCATACCGACTCTAAAAGTACAGATCAGTTTAATAATGCTCTATCCCAAAAGCGTGCAAAAACTGCTGTTGACTATATGATTTCCAAGGGCGTTGCTAAAAACCGTTTAAAAGCGGTCGGTTATGGTGAGAGCCGCTTATTAAATAAGTGTAAAGACGGTGTTGAATGTACCGACGATGAACATGCAAAGAACCGCCGTACAGAATTTAAGATTGTAGAAAAACCAAAAGTTTAAGAGCTTAAAAATTTTAACAAAGATTCACAGATTGTGGCAAGCTTTTAGTAACAGAATAGCATCCCGGACACCGGGATGTTTTTTGTTTAACCTGAAATAAATTTTATGAAAAAATATTACTTCATTCCATTTCTGATAATTTGCTTTGCTTTACCGGGCATAACCAAGGGCCAGACAA
The DNA here is from genome assembly GCA_964601535.1 of uncultured Flavobacteriaceae bacterium. Classification (GTDB taxonomy): domain Bacteria; phylum Bacteroidota; class Bacteroidia; order B-17B0; family Aurantibacillaceae; genus JAHEYG01. The sequence continues at coordinate 3,021 of CAZRNW010000330.1, read as the reverse complement.
CGACAACAGCAACGGTATCATCAACTGTAAAAAAACAAAAGCATACGAGCAGGTATTATAACTCGTGGCGGCTTGGTTTAAATCTTGGTGCCATGTGGCAGACTTCCGATGTGAGAAGAGGAACCTTAGGATCCGGCGGTGGTTTTACTTTAGAAAAAGCATTTTGTGAGAACGAAACCAATTTTTTTAGTCTCGCTATTAAAGGCCGGGGTTTATGGGGAACTACTTATGGTTTAGGCGATAAACGTAATTATAATATCCTTTATGATCCTGCTCTGAACGGAAAATATAATCCCGGCGTAAATTATGATTCGGTGGCCGCTTCGGGCGGTGCGCCTTTTATTTACAATAATTACAAAACAAAAATTGCTGAAGGCGCTCTCGAATTACAAATTTGTTTTAACCGCTTACGTGAGCGTACAAATGTTTTACTGAATTTGTGGGGGGGTATTGGTTTTACAAGTTACCGGACAAAAATAAATGTGTTGAACGATAAGAACAAGATGTACAATTATTTCATGGTCGATTCATCCGGCAGTAAAGCAATTGCACTTTCGTCTCATAATTTTTTGCTTGACGACAGTTATGAATCATATGGTAACAACAGTCAGAACGGAAATGTGCTTACCTGGTCGCCTTCCTGCGGGATTGGTTTAGGTTATCGCTTTAATGATTTTATCTCCCTAATATGGGAATACAAATTAACTTTCCCGCAAGGAACGTATTCTGATTATTTAGATGGGATTGATATCCATAATAACGATGTGCTGGGTTGCAATAAAGATTATTACCATTACACGGGTTTAAACATGACCATCCGTTTAAAAGGAAAGGGAGGCCGCAGCCATTCTACTACCAACGTAAATAATTACACCCCTGTTACAACAAATACGGTGGTGAACACAAATACTGTAACGAATGTAGTTACCCAGCCGCCTGTTGCAGTTAAACCTATTGTAAACATTACCAATCCGCCATCTTCGCCTTACAACGAAACTGTAAACAGTATTTTTCCTTTCAAGGCAGATGTGTATAATGTAAGTCAGCGTAATCAGCTTCATGTAACATTTAACGGAACAGAAATAAAAAATTATACATGGAGCGGAAAAACAATTGCATTCAGCGGACAATTAAATCCCGGTAATAATATTGTTGCTGTTACTGCAACTAACACGGCCGGCAGCGATTCTAAATCGGCAGTTGTTAATTATTCGGGTGTGCCTCCGCAAATAACAATTACAACACCCGGAGCAAGTAAAGTGACAAGTAACCAAAGTAACGCTGATATTTATGCGACTATTCTAAATGTTGCGGCTGCTTCAAATATTTCTGTGCAGATGAATGGGCAAGCGTATTATGCTTTCAATTACAATCCATCTGATAAAGTCTTCAGTATGTTTCCTTCTCTGGCAACCGGAACAAATACAATTGATATTACCGCTACCAATGTTTGGGGAAAGGATAATAAAACGCAATTGATTATTTACAAACCAACTGCCACTGTCGGTTCAACAGTTGTTGCAGTAAAACCTGTTACGGTTATTATCACAGATCCTTCAGTAAATCCTTATACATCATCAACTGTAACATATAATGTAAAAGCAAAAGTTACAGGTGTAAATTCAGCAGCTCAGGTTACAGTTACTGCAAACGGAAATAGCACAGCGTTTAATTATAATAACGGAAGTGTTGATTTTAATGTAACGCTTTTATCAGGTAATAACCCCATTCAGGTAAGTGCGAAAAATGGCAGACAAGCTGATTCAAAATCAACTGTTATTATTTACAATCCTGCTAAAAAAGTAATTTGTCATAATATTCCAAGAAATGGCGGTCAGGAAACAATGACTATTAACGAAAGCGATTGGCCGGAACATCAGGCGCATGGTGATTTTGAAGGTGAATGTAAAACAAAAACAGATCTTCCTATCACTATTTGTCATATGAATGCTGATGGGTCTAAGCAAACTATCAGCATTCTGAAAAGTCAGTGGGCACAACATCAGGCGCATGGTGATTATGAAGGCGAATGTAAAGTGAAAGCTGAAACGGATTCTCCAATCACTATTTGTCACAAGAATGCGGATGGCTCTAAACAAACTATTTCTATTTTGCAAAGTCAGTGGGTACAGCATCAATCTCACGGCGACGTGATGGGCGCTTGTCCGAAAGTAAGTAACGAAAACCCTCTCCCGGATCCTGATATTACAATTTGTCACATGAATGGCGATGGCTCGAAACAAACTATCGTAGTAAAACAAAGTCAGTGGGTACAACATCAATCTCATGGCGACGTAATGGGCGCTTGTCCGAAAGTGAGTAATGAGAATCCGCTTCCTGACCCGGATATTACTATTTGTCATATGAATGCCGATGGTTCTAAACAAACTATCGTAGTAAAACAAAGTCAGTGGGTACAACATCAGGCTCATGGCGACGTGATGGGCGCTTGTCCGAAAAAAAGCAATGAAGTACCGGTTGATCCTACTATTACTATCTGTCATAAAAATGCGGATGGTTCAGAAACAAAAATGACTATTCTGCAAAGTCAGTGGCCGGCGCATCAGGTGCATGGTGATTATATAGGCGGAAATTGTGTCGCAGCGAATACAAATACTGCTTCAAATGCAGGTTTAACTATTTGTCATAAGAATGCAGACGGTTCATTTGTTACAATGACTATTCCACCTGCAACCTGGTTTTCGCATCAGGCACACGGTGATACGAAAGGAGCTTGTGTTACACCAACAGTTGATCCTATAATTACAATTTGTCATATTCCTCCCGGAAATCCTAATAACCCGCAAACTATTACTATCAATCAAAGTGCATGGCCTGCGCATCAGGCGCATGGAGATGTGTTAGGAACATGTCCAACACCGACTGTAGATCCTGTAATTACAATTTGTCATATACCTCCGGGAAATCCGAATAATCCGCAAACAATTACAATCAATCAAAGTGCTTGGCCTGCGCATCAGGCGCATGGAGATGTGTTAGGAACATGTCCAACACCGACTG
>CAZRNW010000329.1:0-4762 GCA_964601535.1 uncultured Flavobacteriaceae bacterium | reverse complement strand
ATGCCGTTTTGTAAATTAGAAGTTGAGAACTGAGTTTTGCTTTGAGAAACTTCTAATTCTTTTTTCTCAATTTCTTTTCCAGTGACATCAATAATCTTTAATTCAATATTTTTATTATAAGAATTAATTAAATTAATATTTACTAAATCTTTTGTTGGTTGCGGATACAATTCTGCATTAAAATTTGATGTCGATAAATTATTTAATCCGGTTGAACAAGTTATCACATTAATATTGCTTGTAGCTGTATCTGAACAACCATTTGTGTCAGTATAAGTATAGCTTACAGAATAATTTCCTACTGAAGAAGGATTAAAAGTATTGCCCGTAACAAAAGAGCCGGAATAAACTCCACCGGAAGGAGAGCCCGTTAATGCAATTGTATTTCCGCCTGCGCATGCCGTAGATTGGGATGTGGTTAATGTAGCGGAGGCTGGAGAAGTATTAACAACTGTGAATGTTTTTATGATTGGAGTGGTAACCCCCATGGGATTACATTGTACAGTGTAAACACCGGGTAATGTTAAATTAACGGAATTTGTTGTTGCGCCATTTCCTGGCCAACCTACAGGGCCATTCCATAAGAATGGACCTAATGCAGCAGGAACAAACACAGGAGAATTTGTTAAACCACAAGTACTGAAAACTCCTGGTGCACTGTAAGAATAATACAGACACGCTATAAAATCATAAGGGATGCATTGTGCATCAAAATACGCATATGCTGCGTGATCTCCCAATGCACAATCGGTAACAGCCAATTCAAAGTCTATACATGTACCAATATATGAGGAAAGATCGAACACAAAGTATTGCCAAGGCCTGTAACTAAATAAAGAATTCGCAGGACAAGGAATAAATCCGCCTAAAGAAGACGGACAGTTGGTGCTGCTAAAAATTGAAAGTTGGGGACTTGAAACGATAGTACCCATCGATGAACAAGGCACAAAACTTCTAAGAAAAACTTTTATTGAAGGCTGGCTACAGCAAAGGTGGGATGAATTTTGAACTACGGGTAATATAGAAAAAGCGAGTAACGCATTATTGGATGTGACCATGATTGATTTCTTTATCTTGTGAATTCCAGAATTTGGTACATCATCATTGAGTTTACAGAACCAATCACCATATCCTCCTCCAGAATTTAAAATGAGTGGAGGGGTCCAAGTTGCTAACCAAGGGTTATAAACAGAATGATTATTGTAAACTGAAGATATAGGATAAGAAGATCCTATGTTTGGGTCTATTAATCCTACAGCTGAAGTTGCACTTATCACTTGCGCATTAGGTGCATTCGTGCAACAAGAATATATGTTACAAGATGTAACCGATCCTGAATTAACCCCGCCATTAATTACCCACCCGTTAATTGTATTAGGTGTTGCTACTGTTATTGTTCCCGGCACGGGGCTCATTAAGATTCCTTGTTCAAAATTTTCATTAACACAACCGAATTGAGAAAACGAATTAAGTGAACATAATAAAAGAAATATGGTTGGGATAAAATACTTTTTCATAATAGTTATTAAACAACAACCATGCCAAAATCTAAATAATATCCTCCATCGTATAAATCCCTCTCTTCTTATTCAGGAATTCAGCGGCAAGAACAGCGCCCAATGCAAAACCTTTGCGGTTGTGGGCTTTGTGCATGATTTCGATGTCATCGATTGGAGAAGTGTATTTTAATATATGTGTGCCGGGTACTTCACCTTCACGGATATCTTTAATAAAAAGCGCGCTGTCATCCTGACGAGAGTCAGGATCTATACTCCATTTCGTTTTTCTTTTCAGTTTTTCAATCACCTGATTCGCTAATGTAATCGCGGTACCACTCGGTTTATCTAATTTATGGATGTGATGAATTTCTTCCATGCTTACATTATAATCCGGATAATTATTCATCAGCTCCGCTAAATATTTATTCACCTTAAAAAATAAATTAACCCCAACACTAAAATTAGTGGCGTGGAACAAAGAATGATTTCCTTTTTTGCAATCCGCCGTTATCTTTTCAAAATTATCGTACCAGCCTGTGGTGCCTACAACTATTGGAAGATTTGCATTAAAACATTTGTAAATATTTTCTTCAACTGTGTGCGGTGTGCTGAATTCAATAGCTACATCTCCTGCCGCTAATTGTTCTTTGGTAATAGAGGAGTGGTTGTTCTCATCCACTTTTAATATAATCTCATGTTTACGGCCAAGGGCAATTTTTTCAATTTCCTTTCCCATTTTTCCGTAACCTAACAAAACAATTTTCATACTGTATAAATTTTAGCCACGAATGACACTAATTAACACTAATATTCGTGTTCATTCGAGAAATCCGTGGCTTGAGTTTTAAATTTAAGGATAATCCTGTTTGTAAACCAAATGAATTATTTAAACTGTAGAAATTAGAATACGGTTTTATTTGCAGACTCAAATCATCGCTCACATCAAATGTTTTTAAATGCGCATCCACATTTGCATCCACAATATTCAAAACGTAAATGATAGTGATGCCAATCACACCCAAATCCCTGTATTTACGGTATTCGTTTTTTAAAGTTAACAATTGGTCACTGTCGTATTTGGTTTCATTGATGGTATTCGCGTCACCATCATTTTCGTATTTTAAATTTTTAGCGTAATAAGAAAAATTCTGCTGATTGGCGTAAAACAAATAACCAAAGCCGCCGAGTCCTGCATAAACAATCGGTACTTTCCACCATTTACGGTTATAAGCTTGCCCAAGCCCCGGGATGACCGCGCTCATGATGGTTGCTTTGCGCGCTTCCCGGTAAATCGCTTTTTTGTTTTTTGCTTTATCGGTTTTTACTGTATCGCTTTGCGAAAAAAGATGTAAGCCAATAAAAACAAAAGAAATTAAAAATATGAATTTGAATTTCTGCACTATGCAATGTCTTTAACTAAAACATTTCCTTTCTCTTCGTTTATCACATTATCCAAATCGTTTAATAATTTATTGATAATGGCTAATTCTTTAGCATCCGTAATTGGTAAATCATTTACGCCATGTTCGTCGAGCTTGTTAATGATATATTTAATGGTAAGCAGAGAGTCGGAAATACCCGGCTGGTAAGCTGTTTCTTTATCATTTGCAGTTATTACTTCTGCTAAAATTTTTACTTCAACTAATTCATTAATAACTGTTCGTGCCAAGCGGACAGGAACATCTAACCTGTGCGCAATTTCAATGGCGGTTAAAGGTTTGTTTTCAGATTGAAAATTCTTCACCACATTATTGCAAATCATCAAAGCAATTACACGCTTGTAACGGGTGCTGATGTTTTTAATTTCGTTTTCTAATTCGTAATGGTCAACATTCTGATTCGCGAAAGCTAATTCAGCCCCGAATAAAACAATGTACCAGCTGTACTGAACCCAGATTAAAAATAATGGCAAAGCGGCAAAACTACCGTAAATAGCATTCATGCGCATGGTGCCAACCTGAAAGCTGACATAAACCCATTCTAATAATTCAAATAATATGGTAGCAAATACCGCAGCAGTGAATGCGGATTTGAAAGTTACGCGTGTATTTGGTAAAACTATATAAAGAAAAGTAAATACGCCGCAAATCATCGAAAACGAAACCAGTTTTAAAACAATTTGAGTTAGGTCTGAAAACAAATAAGGGTCCAATACTTTTGTTTGAAGGGCGAAGGTTAAACTGCCCGAGATAATTAAAAATATAGGAGCAACAAACATTATTGTTAAGTAGTCAGTTACTTTACGGTACCAGGTTCTTCCTTTTTTAATTTCCCAAATATCATTGAAGCTATTCTCGATATTCATGAGCAAGGAAATGACAGACCATAATAAAAGAACCGCACCAAAACCTGCAATCACTCCGCCTTTTGCGTTTGCTAACATTTGGTCGGCATAAATGAAGGCCTGATTTAATACAGTTGAATATTGTGACGAGCCTTCTGAAACTGTTTTCTTAAAATCTTCATCATATCCCAAGCCCTTCGTAATAGCAAACATTAATGCTAAAACCGGAACGATTGAAAATAAAGTATAAAAGGTGAGAGCGGTAGCACGGGTTAAACAATTGTCTTCGTTAAATCCTTTTATGGATAAAGAAAATACACGGAGTTGCTTTACGAAATAGCCGTGACGCTTGTTCATCTTATCCAAACGGACAACCCACAACTGTTCAGTTAGAAAACTCCAGCCTTTTTTAAGTATGGTAACTACGCCTGCCATTTGATTACAAAAATAAGCATTTATAAGTCAGCAAGCGCAACTAGAAATGTTTCAATTTTCCCCTTCATTTCGCTTGGGGTGCAGTTGTAATTATTGAATAATACCGAAAAAGTGAGGTCTTTACCCGCTTTTGTTTTCACATAACCGCAATAACCGCGGGCGCGGCTGATATACCCGGTTTTTGCATGCATGTTTTTTTCGATAAAGGTTCCCTTGCCAATGTTTTTCATGCTGCCGCTGAGTCCTGCCTGCGGTAATGAATTATAAAATGGTTTAAAGAGCACCGAATCATTATACATTTTGTAAAGCAGGTTAGCCTCAAAGCTTGTTGTAACCGTATTTGCACGCGATAATCCGTTTCCGTCGACCATATAAAGTTCAGAAACATCGAGGCCTTTATATTTCCAATACTCTTTTGCTTTTTCGATGCCGCTGTAATTACTGCCTTTGCCCATGGTTTTTAAAAGTGTTTCGCAAAATAAATTATTTGAAGTAAGATTAGTGTAATAAACAATTTTTTCGAGTGCTGATGAATAATGCGAGT
>CAZRNW010000328.1:0-4767 GCA_964601535.1 uncultured Flavobacteriaceae bacterium | reverse complement strand
CCAAGTAATGAAGTCAATTTCTTTTCCGGATACTTTGCCTGGATGTAACGCATTTCGTAAAACGAATTCAAGCCCTCATCCATGCCCGGAAAATCGCGTTCATTACTTCCCATAATACCATAAAACCAATTATGCCCTACTTCATGCATGATAACAGTTTCCAGAGAGAAATCATTAGCACCTTCTCCTATAACAGTAATATTCGGATATTCCATTCCGCCTCCTGCAGCTATTACGCCATCGATTGCTGTAACGTGATTGTAAGGATAATCGCCAATGAAATAAGAATAAAATAATGCGGCATCATTAACATACTCGAGTGATTTTTTCCAAAGGTTTGGCTGATTATCTGTAAAAAAAACCCAGGTATCTACCAATCTTCCGCTGGCAGGAAGTTTTATTCTATCACGCAGCACATGAAAACGTTTATCGGCAAACCAAGCAAAATCATGTACATTCGATTGCATGAAACGGATTGTTTTTTTTCCGGCTGAAGATTCAGGACAAGTATTTTTTTTGTCAACCAATCTGTTTGCTTTAATTAAATTCTCCGTTTCGGCCACTTTCATATTCAACCACTCTTCTTCTTCAAAAGCGTCAATCCTGTCGCCCGTTGCGGCCAATAAATAATTTTGCGGAACAGTAATACTCACATCGAAAGTACCGAATTCACTGTAAAATTCTCCCTGATTTAAATACGGCATCTGATGCCAGCCGTTATTATCAAACACCGCAGGTTTGGGATACCATTGCGTTATGTAATAAGCCTGACCGGTATGTCCAAGCCGCGAAAATTTAGCATCCGGTAATTTTACATGAAAAGGCGTTGAGATAGTAATTGTATCATGCGAACGGATTGGCGTATTTAAAATTAATTTACAGATATCAATGTTCTCAGCATCGTATTCCACTTTCACACTTTTTCCATTCACCTTAAAATCGAGACTATCAATATAACCTCTTTCTTCAGGTTTAGAATAGTAGAAACTAGTTTCCCCATCTTCTAATAATTGTTTTGCTAATGCCGTGTTATGGTTTTTGTAAGCGTTTGGCCAAAGATGAAAATAAATATAGGAAAGAGATGTAACTGAATTATTAATGTATTTTATTTCTTCGTAAGCCGATAATTCATGTTTTTTATCATCAAGACTTACTTTTATTTTATAATTAACTTCCTGCTGAAAATATTGGTCTTGCGCAAAAACACTATGTGAAATAAAAAAAATCGTCAGGGCAATACCCCAACGATTCTTAAAAAGAATATTAAATACCTTATTCAAAAATTAATTCAGAATTTCTTTGAGTTTCGCTTCCAGCTCCGGGCCACGCAAATCTTTCGCAATAATTTTTCCTTCCTTATCCAATAATACAGTAAAAGGGATAGACTGGACATTATAAGCTTTTGAAGCGACACAATTCCAGAATTGCAAATCACTTACCTGAATCCAGGTGATGCCATCTTTTGCAATGGCATCTTTCCACGCCTGCATTTCTTTATCAAGCGACACACCATAAATTTCGAAACCTTTTGATTTATACTTTTTATACGCTGCTACAACAACCGGCATTTCCTTGCGGCACGGACCGCACCAGCTTGCCCAGAAATCAACTAACACAACCTTACCTCTCAGTGATGATAAAGCGATTTTCTTTCCATCAGGACTTGGTAAATCAATTTCAGGCGCTTCCATTCCCGGCCTTAAACTGCCTAATTGCGCTTTCATTTTTTCAATGACCTGATGGAAACGTAAGATATCTGCGTGTCCAGGGTATTTTTTACTTAAACCTTCGTCTACCAATTTAAAAACATCCATGTATTTTTCAGGATCTAAGGGTTGTATGGCGATTATTGTAGGAAATTTATCGGCACATGCCTTTGCTTTTTCAGCAACACGGCCGCAATAACCATCAACTACCTTCACATAAAAAGCTTCGAATTTTTTACTTAAAGTATCCATGCGTAATGAATCTGATTTAGTACCGGTCATAGACGTCATAGCATAACGGAAAGCCTCATTCAAGGAATCCTGTTGGCGCTGCAAGGCTTTACTTAACTCATTATATTCGAGAAATAATTTTGTATCCGGTGAGCCATCAATTTTATAGGTATTCCCAAGGTCTTTTGCGCTGCCAGTAATTGTTATTTTATCAACTGAATCCATCACCAGCATTCCAAAGTTCTGCTCGTTAATTTTAATACGGTAAAAACCGAGTGTTGGGACATAATTATCAAACGAAAAATTTCCTTTTTCATCAATAACACAACTATCTACCTTCAAAGGCGTTTGTGAAGCTAATTTCTCGAGGTACAAAGTCTCCCCCTTTGAATCAGTTAAGGTTCCTTTTAAAGCAAAAGTGGTATTTGTTTTTACGTGTTCTGTACCGCATGAATTAAGTATTAATGCTAATGCGGCTAATTTTAAGATATTCTTCATTAAAATGAGATGTTTTATAAAGCCTTAAAGATAATAAAATTGAGAGACGGAAAATGATGAAATTTTGCGAATTATTCATAAATTAACAACACAGGAATGAACAAGGTTTTCGGATATATAAAGTCTCAGGATAAGAGAAAACTACTTCTTTATGTTTTATCCTTCCCAATTTATGTTTTCATTAATAATTTGATCTTTAATATTGTCACTGGTCTTGCCGGAGGCAGGTTTCTATTTAATGATGTTTATTCATTTACTTTCCCTTGCTCTGTTGTAAGCGCAGAAACTATCCTTTTTTTTGGAAGTCTACTCAAAATAACACTATTCATATTGTTTATCATTTGTTACAAAAAGAAATTTAAATACCTCACGGAAATATTTTTAATTTATTTTCTATTCGATTTCGGACAAATAGGATCGATGATGTTATGTGATATAATCAACCATTACATTGGAGAATTTAAACTTAATGGTTTTTGGTATTTCGAATCAAATTTCGAAACATTATTTACTTATTTTGACTATAGCATGTATCCTATTTGTGTTTTCTGGTCTACTTGCCTGGGTGTTTTTCTTTGGAAAACAGAAAGATTTTCAATTGGTTATTTCGCAAAAAGATTTTTTATTATGCCTTTATCGGGATTAACCTATGGTATTGCGAAGTATTATTACTTATACCACTTTGTTTGGCATAAATAATCTTTGAATCTTAAATTTTTGAATTTTAATTCTTCTCCAACTGCTCTTTCACGAGTTGGTTCACCACTTTAGGGTCAGCTTTGCCTTTGCTGAGTTTCATTACCTCACCAACGAATAAACCTAACAAACCAACTTTACCATTCCGGTATTCGGTGATTTTTTCAGGGAATTTATTTACGGCTTGTTCAACCAGTGCCTGAATTTCGTTACTGTTGCTGTTCTGAATAATATCTAATTCAGTTGCTAAAGCCTCTGCGCTTTTTGAAGGATTCGCAATTAAAGCGGGGAATAATTTTTGAGAAGCAGCAGTATGTCCGATTTTATTTGCATCAATCAAAGCAATGATATCAGCAATGGTTTTTGGTTTAATCGGGAAATTATCAATATGCAAAGCATTTTCATTCAAAAATGATTTCACGTTTACCATTACCCAATTAGCTGCGGATTTATAATTTTTTGTATAGTTGACTAATTCATTAAAATAGAGTGCCACTTCCTTTAATTCTGTTAATACATTGGCATCGTACTCGCTTAATTTAAATTCCTTAACGTATTTATTGTACAAATCATTCGGTAAAGGCGGTAAATTTTTTCTTACAGTTTCAATATATTCTTTAGTCACCATCACCGGCTGTAAATCCGGCTCGGGGAAATAACGGTAATCATTGGCACTTTCTTTGCTGCGTAAACTGAAAGTGGTTCCGTTAACGGCATCAAAACTGCGGGTTTCAACAGCAATTTCTCCTCCTGCTTCAAGAATATCAATCTGGCGTTTCACTTCAAAATCAATAGCACGCTGTACGTTACGGAAAGAGTTCATGTTTTTTACTTCGGTACGTTTTCCGTATTCTTTAGAACCTTTTATACGTACAGAAATGTTAGCGTCACAACGTAACGAACCTTCCTCCATGTTCCCATCGCAAACATCCAAATAACGCACTAATTTCCTCACTTCATTCAAATAAGCATAAGCTTCTTCCCCACTCCTAAAATCCGGCTGGGTTACAATTTCCAATAAAGGCGTTCCGGCGCGGTTTAAATCAATTAAAGTTTCGAAAGGATCAATGTCGTGCATGCTTTTTCCGGCATCTTCCTCCATGTGTATACGGATAAGATTGATTTGTTTTTCCAAACCATCCTTCATTTTAAAACCAATATAACCACCACTGCAAATAGGCGTTTTATCCTGTGTAATCTGATAACCTTTCGGTAAATCGGCATAAAAATAATTTTTTCGGGCAAACTGGTTTTCTTCCCTGATTGTTGATTTAGTAGCAATCCCCAATTTAACAGCAAATTCAATGGCGCGTTTATTCACTTTTGGTAAAGTCCCGGGGTGACCCAAACTTACCACACTCACATTTGTATTGGGTAATGCTCCGTATTCGGCAGCATCATTACTATACATTTTAGTTTTGGTAAGTAACTGAATGTGGCACTCCAAACCAACTATTGTTTCGTATTTATCGTAAACGCTCATTTGAAGCTGTGAAATTACGAAATTTTAATTACTAACATCTCAAAAATCAGTTTTGTTTCATCGTATATTTGATACCCTGAATTATGAGTTATTTAGATGAATTAAATCCAGCACAAAGGGAGGCCGTAGTAGCGAAAGATGGTCCTGTTATGA
>CAZRNW010000327.1:0-4786 GCA_964601535.1 uncultured Flavobacteriaceae bacterium | reverse complement strand
TTAACGAGAAAATAATTTGAGTTTTCTTTTTGTGCAATGCTACTTTCTTTTTTGTAGATGGAGATTTCTTTTTTGTAAATGGAAACTACTCGGATGTCAAGGCAGATTTCTTTTATGTCAATGCTATTTTCTTTTGTGTAACTGCTACTTACGCTTTTGCCAAGGGAAAACAGCATTTTATCAGTGAACAAAACTCAACCAGCTAACTTGTTTTAGATTACCAGATGTTAGTTTTCCCAAGGGGATTAACGTTTGTTTAGAATTTCCTTGAATACTTTGGCACAAGAAGTGCGTTATACTATATAATTAAAACAAGAAAGAGAGGTTATTATGAACCCACAACAAAATAAATAATTCACACCGAAGCCGAGCAAGGCTCAGCGCTTCAGTTGGGGTTTCTCTTTTCCAGTTTTCTTCCCTATGCCAAATAGCTCTGACGAGATCAGAACACAGAACCGGGCAAAAGTTCTATTAAATAATTATTAAAAACAAGAAATCATGAGTACATACTCTGAAATCGGACATGCCAAGAATGTGGCTAATTTCGAAGACTTAATTAACCGTTGCATTGGCTTCGGTGTGTCGTACAATCCAAGTCTTAACGCGATAAAAATCGCAAACATGAATACCTTACGAACTAACGCACTTAATGCGCTCGCAAGTTCAGTATCAGCTGGCACAGCTTATGTGAATGCGGTTGATAACAGGCAATTTATTTTTGACCCGTTGCAAAAAATGGGAACCAGAATTATAAGTGCCTTGAAAGCCTGCGGTGCAAGTGATGCAGTTATTAAGGATGCACTAAGTATTAACCGTAAAATCCAAGGGAAGCGCGCGAAGCCCATCAAAGAAGTGGAAAACATGCAGGTACAGGCCATTCCTAACCCGAATGATCCTCCAGTGGAAGTTCCGAAAAATGTTTCCGTTTCGCAGTTGAGCTTTGACAGCATGATTGAACACTATACCAAGTTAATTGACTTACTGGCTTCGGTTGTATTGTATAACCCAAACGAGAGCGAGTTAAAAGTGAGCGGACTGAATACTTTGCTTACCAGTATGAAAACAAGCAACACAGCGGTAATTACTGCAACAACAAACTACATAAACGCAAGAATAAACAGGGACAACCTGATTTATGCAAAGAACATAGGCGTTGTTGAAGTTGCACAAGACTGTAAAGACTACGTGAAGAGTGTTTTCGGAACTAAAAGTCCGCAATACAAACAAGTAAGTTCAATTCGATTTACAAAACGTAGAAAGTAAGGTTATGAAAGCAACAGACAGAGAAAAAATAATCCTCTTCTTGCTTGTTCAAGGAATGAGCAAAAAAGAGTTAATAGATGCGATCTCAGCAGGCGCCAAATTAACCAAAGCAGATGCGGGGCGAACGCTTAGGAGAATTTACGAGGGAATGCCCTCGAAGATTGAAGCGGGGCGATTGTTTGCAAACATGCCAAAGAAAGAGTTCAGTGAATTTCTTTTTGCAAGCGATCCTGTATTAATTGATGCGATAGCCGCAAGTGCAAAGCTCACCAAAGCAGATGCAGGCAGAGCATTAGATGTAGCGATTGAAATAATACATAAAAAGCTGAAAACAGTTTTTGGTGGAAAAGGGCAGATATGCTAATGCGATCTAAATTTTGAATAGACCGTCTCGGGGAAACCGAGGCGGTTTTTTATTTATTAAAACAAAAAGGGGATTAACCTTGTTAATCCCTTTTTGCGATACATTTAGTTCGGACAATTTAATGAACCGCCATATGGTAAGCGCGTACACTTATTGTTTACGGCTCCATATATAAGCAACCCTACGGTTACTGCTAAAAGTATTCCGCCTATTACATATTGAGGTTTCATTATACAAAAATATATAGATAATTAATTAGAAATTCAACTTTTGGGTGAAAATTATTGAGGAATTGAGTGAAAGATAATTTACAATTAGGGAATGCCTAACTTTGTATTACCGTTAGGGATTGATCGGAAATCCTTTTGCCTGCCTCCTGCAAAGATTGGAGGGAAAGCCCGACCCGAAGGGGAACGGCCTATTTTATTCCTTTCGCTTTATCTTTTGCGTTTTTTAAACTATCAAGTTTTTTTTGGTCAGAAGTTTGATGCTTTACTTCTGTGCCAGTACTTTCTTTTTTAATATCCTTCTTTTTAGTAGTACTTAACGAATTAGTAGTACTTGTTGAAGAAACAGCCTCCTTCTTTTTAACTTCTGTTTTTGTTGTAGTGTTGTTTGTTGAAGTAGCGGTTGATTTTGGTTTTTGTTGACAAGCAAAGCAAAAACAGGTAGATAGTGATAAAGTGTATGTAAAAATTTTACGCATAATGTTATTTTTCAAGTATAACAATTTTTTCAGTCTTTAGGATTTTAGAGTCAGAAGAAATATTTAGAAAGTAAATTCCAGAGGCAAGCGCAGTTTTATTGAAGGTAAATAGATTTTTACCAATATAGGACTGACCATTAAAAAGTTCTTTAATAATCTTACCTTCTATGTCCCTTATTTCAATTTTGATTGGTACGATGGAAGAGGTTTCAAACTCTACCTTATAAATCTCTGTAACAGGATTAGGAAAAACCGAAGCATTTGAAACTATAGCGTTTTCGTTTTCTTTAATCCCAATAGTACTAACAGTTGTTATTTCGCCTATCCATTGGTTCCAATAGTTGGCATTATTGCCATATTCACCAGAAACCCAAACGGCAGGAGGATTTGAATTATATTTCCTTGCAATGCCGGAGTAATCTCCCCATCTTTCGTCAGAACCTGTCGTCCAAGAGTAATCTACAAAACTTTGACCCGCTTTTACTAAAATTGAATTTGACCAATTCATTTGATCATCGCAAACTAACGCTCGAACTTCGGGATAAATAGAAGGACCGCTTCTGCTGAATGAAACAACTACAGCTTTGTCGGAAGTGTTTGTTCCTATGGAGGCAACTGCCGGAAAGCAATACTCAAAACTACCTGCCAAACCAAATGTAGATGAAATATTAGTTGCGCTTGAAACATTTAGCCTGTTATAATTAATTCCATTATATCCGCTTCCTATATCTGAATGAAATACAAAGTGGACAATGCCATTGAGGTAAAAGCCCGCCATGGCACGGCTATCACCTGTTTTAAGAACTAATGAAGATCCTAATTGTTGTGCATTTCCTGCGGTTGCATAAGAAGTTGTTGAAACGTTGTAATGTAAGATTGTTTCGTTTGGCGCACTCATATCGTTTGTCAAATCGTAGAAATCGATGTTTGTGCTTCCATTGGTAACACCTTTGGACGCGACAAGGTAAACACCTGGTCCATAGTTTCCTTGTTGACCGTTCGATACAGGTAGTAAAGTAAAGGGAGCACCTGTAAAATTGTTCCAAAACTGCCAATTAATTGAGCCTCCCGAGAAACCATTTGTTTTTTCAATCTGATACAATACAGCTTGATTAAACGGCCCGCCACCACTACCAAATAAATTTCCAGTAACGTATAGTTCGTTATTTGATACGGCGATTTTGGGATAATCAAACCAGCAGTTATTATTAAGAGGATTTCCCGTTAACTTATAAAACCACCATCCGTTTTGAGGGTTATTAGTTTTAGAAAATCCGATAACTATCTTGGATGAAGCCGCTGTACCATCACAAGTTTGAACGAAAAAAATAAATCTATCAGCACCGCTGTCGTAAATAACTTTAGGGTCGCAAAGATTAGTAGAAAGGGTGTTGTCATTTATAAGATTTACTAATGTTTGTCCGCCATAATAATTGCCTGCAACATCATCATATTCTATCCTTGAATTTACACATGCTACAATATAGCCATTGTTTGCTACAGCTATTGTATTATCAAGCGGCGAATTTCCACCGCCATTGTCAATACCAATAAAGTTGGTACCAAGCACGGGAGCTATAGTGGCCGTTGTAACCTCCGAGGGAGATTCCGTTTTATTTAAGGCTGAATTTTTCTTTAATTCATCTTTTAAAGCTTTTATCTTTTGTAATTCAGGATCATTTTCTCCCTCATTTTCACTAATGATGGTAGAAAGGAAGGGTTTCCAGTTTTTGTCTGTGTTAATTGAGTTTCTGAAGCCAATTAACTCGGCTTGAAAAACTTGTGATTTGACAGCAGCATTTGTAACTACTTTGTCCTTTGAAACATTAACGGTCGGCTTTGTGTTTTGAGAAAAGGAGAGCGAAGAGAAAAAACACAGGGAAACCAAGCCGAAGGTTGGGCGAGGATTTTTTAATCTTTTCATAATGATACTAAATTAACAATTATTTCTTAGTTCTCAAGGGCTTTATCAAAGGTAAAGATATAAGTTTTTGGATTATCAACCTATATGTTGATGAGAAAAAATCAGCTTATATGTTGATTTGTGAGTGCAAAAGCAACGCTATTTAAAAAAGTTAGGTCAGCGGATCATTGAACTGCGGGAGAAAAAGGGTTGGTCTCAGCGTGATTTGGCTTTTGAGTGCGGAAAAGAACCCCAAAGCATAGAGCGGGTTGAGAATGGTAAATCGAACCCCACCGCATTTTATTTAAAAGAGCTTGCGGACGCTTTAGGTGTGCAAGTTTCTGATTTCTTCACTTTCTAAAATTAAAATACCATACGCCTGTGGCTTGCGCCTTGACTGAGCGGAGCGAGATGCGCACAAAATGTGGCTGCGCCACACCATATTGTGTGTGTGGGCGCGAGGTGATTTGGAATTTTGGAGCGCAGCGTAAAAATTACAAATGACCGCAGCTTGGGATAGCCAAAACGGCTGTGTCAGCCGAAAAGGAGG
>CAZRNW010000326.1:0-4795 GCA_964601535.1 uncultured Flavobacteriaceae bacterium | reverse complement strand
AATACTTTGATTGAAGTTTTTAATTCTGAATTGAAATCCAAGGAGGGAATTGTTGCAGAAAGTTTAGATGGAGAAAGCACCGTATTAATTGAAGGGTTTATTGAAGGAAAGGAATTCAGTTGCATTGTAATTGAAGATGAAAAAGGAAAAGCAATTGCACTTCCGCCAACAGAAATCAGAAAAGGAAAAGAGTTATTTGATTACCGCAGTAAATACATGCCGGGCTTGTCGCGCAAAATCACACCTATCGATTTGCCGGATGAACAAATAAATGCAATCCGTAAAGATTGCGAAAAATTATTTTACGAATTGAGTTTTGATGTTTATGCGCGAATCGATGGCTTTTTAAGTAAGGAGGGGAAAATATTTTTGAACGACCCAAATACGACTTCGGGCATGATGCCCTCTTCATTCTTTTTTCATCAGGCCGCTGAAATCGGCTTAAACCCTTCCCAGTTTTTGACTTTCATTATCCGTACCTCATTAGCAAAACGGATTAAAAATTTAAAAGGCGGAACCAGTTATAACCATTTATTAAAGCAGCTCGATGAAAATATTAATAATGAGAAAAATGCGGGGGATAATAAAGTAAAAGTTGCTGTTATTTTGGGAGGTTATTCGTCGGAAAGACATATTTCGGTTGAAAGTGGAAGAAACATTTATGAGAAACTTGCCTCATCCGAAAAATATTCACCAATTCCTGTTTTTTTAACCGGCGATCACGATAATCATTTGATGTATAAAATTCCG
This sequence comes from uncultured Flavobacteriaceae bacterium, assembly GCA_964601535.1. GTDB lineage: Bacteria > Bacteroidota > Bacteroidia > B-17B0 > Aurantibacillaceae > JAHEYG01. Next base: position 4,045 of record CAZRNW010000326.1, on the reverse strand, counting down.
ATTAATCTTCTACTAAAAGATAAGGCGGATGATATCAAAGAAAAGATGAACTCTTATAAATTGCATTCAATTATTAAACAAATAATAAAGGAATGCGGTTCTGTAACTGAAAAATATTCTTCTGCAAGTAATTTAGAGGCGCCGCAATTATTATCGTATAATGATCTGGCTAAACAGGTGAAGCAAGTATTCATTGCTTTGCATGGCCGTCCGGGTGAAGATGGTTCGGTGCAGGAAAAACTGGAACAAGTTGGTTTATCTTATAACGGTTCCGATAACTCAAGTTCAGAAATTACCATTGATAAATACCGCACCAACGAAATTTTAATGAAGAATGGTTTGCTGGTGGCGAAACACATGCTGATTACTTCTTCAGATTGGAAAAATAAAAAAGAAGAATTAAAGAAAGTTCTGCAAAACGATTATAAATATCCATTCATCGCAAAACCGGTGGATGACGGTTGCAGTAGTGCGGTTAAAAAAATAAAATCGTTTGAAGAATTTGAAGCCTTTGCAACTTTAATGTTCAGAGCCGGAGAAGAATTAGATGCAAAATCTGCTGAGATCCTTCACATAAAACCAAAAGAAGAATTTCCGCAGAAGCAAATGATTTTAGTGGAAGAATTAATTTCTAAAAACGGCGCCAGGCATTTTTTGGAAATTACGGGCGGCATGCTTACCAAATTTAATGCAAAGGGAGAATTGGAATACGAAGTATTTGAGGCATCGGAAGCATTAGCAGAAGGAGATATTTTAAGTCTGGAAGAAAAATTTTTGGCGGGTCAGGGACAAAACATCACACCCGCGCGCTATTCAGCAAATCCAAAAGAGCGGCAGCAAATTTCAGATAAAGTAAAAGAAGCATTAGGCAAAGCAGCAAAAGCTGTGGGTGTTGTAGGTTATTGCAGGATTGATGCTTTTGTTAGAATTTTTGATACTAATAAAATAGAAGTAATTTTCATCGAAGTGAACTCATTACCGGGCATGACACCCGCTACCTGTATCTATCATCAAGCGGCTATAAACCATTATAAGCCATACGAATTCATCGATTCTATTCTGGATTTTGGCAAGAGAAGAATGGCTACTGTTTCCAAGTAATTAACACGACCTAAATTAACATGTAATATATTGATTATTAATATATTATAGATTAATTAAGATCCAACTAACAGGCTATCCACAGCTTAGCAACACCATTTCAGCTCATTTTTCTGCCTATGAAAATCGAGTTTCGTCTAAATTGCCAAATTATTAACAGGATTTGTTAGTAACTTTACAATCCCACTAGAAATTATGTTTGAGATACTAAAAAGTTTTGAAAGCAAGTACAACGGCCTTAAGAAAAAAGGTTTGCGCATCGAAGGTTTATCTATGATAGATCCTAAGAGGAAGAAACATGTCATCATGATTTCTAAGCCTTTCTTATTTGATAACCGTCAGTTACCGAAAAGCTACGAAGGTTTAGATATCAAATCTAAAATAGAAGGTGGTTTACCTGAAGAATTTAAATTCGATAAAGAAGCCGTTAAGAAAGAATACTTATGGGCTCCTGTGAAGTTCGAGAAATATGTTGACCGCTGCGAGGAAGAAATACGTAAGCAGTTCGGTAATCCAAACATGACTAAAAAAGAAATGTTGGATGCTTTAGCTTTCGGAAATTTCGAAGAGCATAAGAAGAAAAGCGTTCAGTTAATGAATGAAGGCAAAATCCCGCCATTCAAATTAAACTAAAAGTATAAGCAATTTGTTATAATTAAGGGTTAAGCAATTTTGCTTTGGTTCAAAACGTCCTCCTCTGGGGGACTTTTTGTTTGAAGATAGTTTAGGTTGTAGTTTTAGCTTAAATAAAACTGAATTTATCACTCACTTTCCCAACTAATTTACCTTTAATCACGTAAGGTAAACTGGAAGTATAAATTTGCCCGAATATTGGCATTAAATTTGATGAATGGTAAGGGGCTTTTGTAAAATTTTTAGCTAAATTAGATACGTTCAAAAACTGTTTTCAATTCAGGAAATGAAAAAATATTATATCACATTATTATTATTTGTTTGTGCAATTTCTCTTTTTTCTCAAAGGGGAAAAGATGGCGCAGGAAACATCACAGTTGCTAATTCTATCGTAAATATTTATACACCCTTAACTGCGAACGCGAACTTGTGGGGAAAGGTACTGACGGTTGGTAGTACAGCGGGATTCAGTGCCGGAGATCTTATATTAATTATTCAAATGCAAGGGGCTTCAGTTAATACAACTAATGGAGGTTTTACTCCTCCCTTTTTTGATGCCAGCAGTTCTGTTCCTTCCGATACATCATCAGGATATATTACAAACTATAACAATTGCGGATTTTATGAATTTGCACAGATCAATCAGGTTTTAAGTCCGACTATGTTAGAGTTGGATTGCGGACTCATCAAAAATTATACAGGGAATACAACCGCAAGATCACAGGTCATACGCGTGCCCCGCTACACAACTTTAACTGTTAGCGCGCCAGGTTTTATTACATGTCCTTCATGGAATGGCTCTGTTGGCGGAGTTGCGATGGTAGAAGTTGAAACAAACGCAATATTAAACGCGAATCCTTCATTCAATGTAACAGGTCGTGGATTCCGAGGAGGTTTTGCGGAGAATCTATCCACTTTAGTTGGAGCAAATAAATTTGGACATATCAGTGGAGTAGAAGGCGCCGCTAAAGGTGAAAGCATCGCTGGCGATTCAGGAATTTACAGACCACTCGCAAGTATTTTCTGCAGAGGAGGAATTGCAAATGGAGGTGGTGGCGGAACTTCTCATAATTCAGGCGGCGGCGGTGGCGCAAATGGGGGAATAGTTGCGAATTACCGAGCTTATGGAAATCCGACTGCAGGTTTTAATGCAGCATGGAATTTAGAATCAGCGGGATTTTCAACTGTTACCTCTTCCGGCGGTGGCCGCGGTGGTTATTCTTTTTCTTCTGCAAATCAAAACCCTAATACTGTTGGTCCGGGCGCAGGTGGATGGGCAGGAGATGGCAGACGTAATATGGGTGGATTTGGGGGCAGACCGTTAGATTACTCAACAGGAAGAATATTTCTTGGCGGTGGTGGCGGTAATGGTGATGCAAATGACGGACAAGGGAGTGTTGGTGGGAATGGCGGCGGAATGGTTTTCGTTTTATGTTATGGGAATTTATCGGGCGCCGGAACAATACAAGCTGATGGAGGAACAGGAGGTTCACCAACTATTTCTGGAGCATGTTCAGGAAAAGAAGGTGCAGGCGGCGGCGGCGGCGGCGGAACAATTATTCTTCATGTATTAGGTACAACAAATTTAACAGCTAGCCCTGCATTATTAGCAAGAGGGGGCGCAGGAGGAAATCAAACCTTCGGAGGTCCTTGTTTAAACTCAGAAGCATATGGCCCGGGTGCAGGCGGCGGCGGCGGTTATATTGGATATACAGGAGCATTACCTTTAAATTCAGTCGCGGGAGGTACCAATGGAATAGTATCTGGTAATTCGAGTTTAATCCGTACCAACTTTCCACCTAATGGTGCAACTATGGGTGGTGCGGGATCTTCAGCAACTATAACCCCTCCATATACAGTGACTGCGACTTCGAGTGCAACTATTTGCGTTAACAATTCTGTGACTTTAAATGGCAGCACAAATGCACCATTCGCTGGTGTAACCTGGAACAGTACTGCAGTAGGCGGTGTTCCTATGGCTACAGGTCCGGTGTTCAATAGTTCTGTATTTGCTACACCAGGCACATATACAGTATGGGCAGGTTTTTGCGATGGCGGAGGGAGTTACAGAATCCCATGCATCATTAATGTAATAACTGGCCCGACACTAACGGTTAACAGCCCTACTATTTGTGCCGGACAAACTGCAACACTTAACGGAAGCGGTGCAAGCACATATACCTGGAATACCGGTCCAACTACAGGAACTATTAATGTTACACCTACTGTTACTACAACTTATACTTTAGCCGGAACTGTTGCTACATGTTCAGCAAATATTACCACAACCGTAAATGTTATTTCAGCGCCA
>CAZRNW010000325.1:0-4820 GCA_964601535.1 uncultured Flavobacteriaceae bacterium | reverse complement strand
CCGGGTTGTGAATTTTCTGATTTTCATGCCGAGCCGCCTAACAGTATTACTTCAGGTTATCAAATTATAGAGTATCCCTATACTTTTTACAAATTGCCTGACACCGAACAAAAACTATCGGCGCCTAAAGCTGCTTCGCTCGCTCTTAGTTCTTCGAAACAAAGCGATTCTTTAATTTACATTCTGGCATTTCTCCTGGTTGGCATTGCTGTTTTCTTTATCACATCAAAAAACAAATCTTCTGTTAACTCAAACATCCGCCTTGAAGAAGAGGAAGAAGAAAACAGGAAAAAAGAACTTTGGAATGCTTTATCCAAGCCCGAAGCTGTTGAATTAGAGTAGATTTTTTCCTATATTTATCCTATGAAAACCTATGTTCTGATTACCGCCCTTTGTTTAAGTGCATTCTTTATGAACGCACAAACGACTTCTACTGTCCAGGTTGATGAAACTATGTCTCCTGCGGATGCTTTGCCGGAGTACCCCGGTGGTTTTGGTGAGATGATGAAATTCATGCATGCCAACATTAAATATCCTAAGACTGCACTCGAAGGAAAAAAAAGCGGTAAAGGCATGATTAAAGTAACCGTTATGGAAGATGGTTCGCTAAGCGAAATTTCAGTGATTAAAAATATTCCCGGTTGTCCGGAATGCGATGAAGAAGCCATCCGTGTAATTAAAACGATGCCTAAATGGATCCCCGGAAAACTCGCAGGGAAAACAGTTCCGCTTCTTTACAATATTCCCATAAGTTTCAGACTGCCCCAATAATAAATTATTTACCAATGAAAAAATTAGCAACATTAAGCCTTTTATTGTTCTGTAAAATTTCTTTTGGCCAGAACATGGCTAAAATTAATCTTAAAGATTCCTGCATTATTTCAGGCGGCGTTATTGCTTTAACAGATTTTAAAAAACTTTGCAAGATTTGCCCACCCGGCGTTACAAAAGTAAATAGTTATGTTATTTCTTATCCTGTGAATCCGCCTTTGTACATGGAGTTACCTTGTAATAAGAACCGCTGGAATCCAAAGGATTTAATAAAATACGCAAAGCCCGGCTTAACTTTTATTATTGAAGAAATTGATGCTAATAATAGTTTCGGACAAAAGCTGAACATGAAAAAAATCTTAATTGGCTTCAAATAAAAAAACCCTGAAGTTTGCAGACTTCAGGGTTCATAAATCAGATTTTATTTTTATTGCTTAATAAACTTATCGCGGATATTGGTCTTATCACCCGATAATTTATAATAATACAATCCTGAACTAAAGTTTTCAATATTGATTGGAATTAAACCTTGTGCATCTTTTCTGCTCTCAGAATAAACTTTTTTGCCTAATGCATCAAAAATCTCAATCTCCAGTTTTTCATTAACAACACCTGCACTGATAAGAATATTTATTTTAGTGCTGGCGGGATTCGGGAAAACCGTTGTTTCGTTATTTAATAAAGCTTGCTGCGAAATTCCTGTTACCGAACTTTTATAATATAAATTATCAATCCACAAATTACTTCCGTTCACCTGATGCGGTGTTGAGCTCCATGCAGAAGCCGTAAAGAAAACAATAATTGAATCGGGTGCAGAAAATGGCGTTAAAGGCATTTTAACTAAAGAGTACACCGGATTTTTGGTTAAAAATTTTGCGTAACCCCATATCGGTGAAAAATTCTTTTTCAGGTTTACATAGCAGGCGGCTGTATCATTTCCGGAAGAAGTGTATTTGTAATAAAATAATAATGTATCATTCATGCTTGAGAATGGGTGACCGCCAATGGTAGTTGAAGTGCTGGGAATTCCATTTGTCATACCGGCCACATCAAAATTTCCTCCTCCGTAATCAAACACACCCATACTCGCAGCATATAAGCCCGAATAACTCGATGTGCTTTTCGCAAATGTATTTCCCCAAGAACTCCATCCAGTCGCATTATCTATTGATGCCGAGCCCCAGGTTTCAAAATCACCACCCGGTATCGCTTGCGTTACACCCGGACCCGAAAAAGCTAATTGATCTAATTCAAGGTAACTTCCGTTTTGAATCCCAACATTTGAAATCGCATTACTACTTGCAGAAGCAATGATAATTGAATCAGGAACCATACTACAGGATACAGTATAAGCAAAAGGTGCAAAAATTGGTTGACTTCCTGTGCCACGTATTTTAATCATATTAATATCAAAAGCGACTCCTGATTTTTTAAATGTTACCAAAATTAAAGCAGTGTCGTTGCCAGGTAAATTATAACGGAAATAACCGTTAATTGCTGTTGGCTGCTGAGAATACGGAACACCTAAATCCTGAGTAGGATCGTTTGGCGAATGATTAATGTATCCGAACGCAGTATCCGCTGCATTAGCTTTTGTTTCCATTCTCACCGCAAAACCACTGAAACCTGTTACGCGTGTTACATTAGTAACACTGAATTTTTGCAAACATTCGTAGTTTGAATTGTACCATGGCGTAGGATTGCTGTAAGTTATGCTTGTCCAGCTTTCCATTCCCATATTGGGTAAAGTTTGGGAAAAACCGAAGATGCTAAAAAATGAAAGAATAATAAGTAATTTTGTTTTCATAGATTTTTTTATTTGACATCTAATTTATAACTTTTTTGTTGCCTGACAACTGACAAATGTCTTATTTAACAAAAAACCCTGAAGTCTGCAGACTTCAGGGCTTAAAAAAATCAATTAAACTAATTAATTTTTCTTCTTTTTATCATCATCGTCATCTTTCTCACCCTTCTCTTCTACTTTCTTTAAAAAGCCGCCGTTCGCATCAAATAAATATTCATCTTTACCAACTTCAGCTTCATAAGAAATTTTTCCAGCAGCATCCGTTATTTTAAAAGCTTCCTTTACTTTTTTGCCTCCGAAGTTTTTACTTATATAATCAGCAACGCCTGCAGGTAATGCGCCTACAAAAATTTCTTCTTCAGTTTCTAAAATGGTTCCCTCCGGACTAATCAACACACTTCCTTCAACTTCCTGCTTTATTTTTTTTCCGGTTTCCATATTTACGCTCACTTTTTTGCCTTCAAATTCGGCTTCATAGTTAGCGTCTTCTTTTTCCCATTCTGCTTTAAGCCCAGGGTACTTTTTTGCGAAAGCTTCTTTAACCGCTGCCGGCACATCTGCTTCTTTTACGTCTTGCGCGTAGCCTGCAGTCAATCCTAAACTCAGTGCTACAATAAGGGTTATTTTTTTCATTTCAATTTGGTTTAAAATTTATATTTCAAATGTATTACTCAATTCTAAAGCAATTCTGTACTTAAACACTAATAGTAAATATATGATTATCCCCGGCATATTCATAGTTAATTTTTAATCCGCTCACCTCTGAAATGCTTTTAACGATAGACAGACCCAAGCCAAGCGATTCCTTTGAGGCATCATTCTTCTTAAAACGCTCAAACATTTCTGATGAATCTATAGTTAAAGGTTTACCCGTATTTGAAATTGAAAAACTATTTGCCGTCAGTTCAATCATTATTTTACCACTCTCATTATTATGTCTTATAGCATTTTGAATTAAATTGCCTATCAGGATTTCAGCTAATAATGGATTCATTTCTGCTTTTAGTTCGTCGCTATCTATCACCTCTAATGCAATATGTTTAGCCCCAATTGCATCTTCATAAATGCTTAATACCTTCTCTAAAGTTTTCTTTATATCAACTTGTTCTGTTTCTTTAAATTGATTGTTCTCTATTTTAGTTAATAATAAGAGTACTTTATTAAGCGATGATAATTTAGTGAGCGCATTTTCTATCACCTGTAATTGGGCCATTTCTTTTTCTTTCAGGTTGGGCGATTGCATCAGTAAATCAAGCCTGGCCTTTATAACGGCCAAAGGTGTTTGTATTTCATGAGAGGCATTTTCAGTAAATTCTTTTTGTGACATAAAATCCCTGTGAATTTTATCTGTCATTTTTTTAACCGCCTCATCCAATTGCCTGAACTCGCTCGTAGTTGTTTTTCCGAAGCTCATTTCATTATGATTTTTAACATCGTAAGCATTGAGTTGTTTAATTGTTTTATTAAACGGACGCCACAATGTTTTTGAAAGTATCCAGTTAATGAAGAAAAAAGACACAACTAAAAAAGTAATTGTGATTAATAATGTTTGCAGAAGATTTTCAATCAAATCATCTTCCTCCGGCTTCGGTTTTACAATCGTAATAAGATAGGTTTTGCCTTTTGATTTATAGAACGATCGTAAGGCACGATATTCTACTTGTTCAGCATCTTCATCCATCCTGATTATACTTGTATATCTGTATCCAATCGTACCACTTGTATCCGTTTTAATGGTTGACATACTATCCAGACTAAGAATCATATTTTTAGGTTCGGTAAATCCGTCGATTAGAGCTTCTGCTCTTTTCTTATCGGCCCACATCACTTCATTGAGATTTTCATTTACTGCCCGCTTAATAAGGAAATAGGAAATTAGTGCCGTAATAATCAGAAGCGGCAAACTTACCAGGAGGTAATAAAGAATTGTTTTAGTTTGCAGCTTCATTTATTTTAAAATTATAGCCTATACCATAAATGGTTTGTAAATAATCGGCACAACCTTTATCGATTAATTTCTTGCGTAAATTTTTTATGTGGGTATAAATAAAATCATGTCCATCCATCTGATCAGCGTTATCGCCCCACAAATGTTCAGCTATTGCATTTTTGGAGAGCACACGGTTTTTGTTGCTGATGAAATATAACAGTAAATCATACTCTTTCGCCGTTAAAATTAGTTCGTTGCTGTTTACGCTTACTTTCCGTTGAGAAGGTTCAATGCTGATTTCGTTAAGCTTAA
>CAZRNW010000324.1:0-4824 GCA_964601535.1 uncultured Flavobacteriaceae bacterium | reverse complement strand
TAGTTGTTTTTTATTTTGCTTACTAAAGGGAATTGCGGGCCTAATAAATCTTTTCCAAAGGTGCCTTTTAAGCGTTTGGCTAATTCTTCGCTCATGTTGTTTACCAGGTTTACATCTTTGGCGGTTACACTTAATTGTATGAGGCGCGAGTATGGCGGGTAATGGTATTGCTTGCGCTCGAGTAATTGGTTGTTGTAAAATAATTTTAAATCGTCCTGTATAACATATTGTATTACGGGATGCGTGGGCTGCAAGGTTTGTATAAATACTTTTCCTTGTTTGTGTTTACGCCCTGCCCTGCCACTCACCTGCGTTATTAACTGATACCCCCTCTCGTGCGAACGGAAATCAGGAAAGGAAAATAAAGAATCAGCATTTAAAATCCCCACAACACTTACATGGTCAAAATCCAAACCTTTGGTCACCATTTGCGTGCCAATTAAAATATCGATGTTCTGTTCTTCAAAATCGTCTATAATTTGTTTGTAAGCATATTTACTGCGCGTGGTATCTAAATCCATGCGCGCAATTTTTGCTTCCGGAAATAAAATTTCAATTTCTTCTTCTATCTTCTCGGTGCCCATGCCTTTATAGCGCAAATCATTATGTCCGCAAGCCGCACAGGCACTCGGCGGAGGAATAGTATACCCACAATAATGACACGTTAATTTATTAGAGTGCTTATGATAAATTAAACTCACATCACATTGCGTACAATGCGGTATCCAACCACAAGAAGCACACTCGGTATAAGGCGCAAAACCACGGCGGTTCTGAAATAAAATAATTTGTTCTTTATTTTTTATTGCTTCTTTAATGGCTTCGTGGAGGGGGTGGGTTAGGATGGATTTACGTGTTGTGTCTCGACTACGCTCGACCTGACTATCGGGGTCACCTTCGGCACCAGAAGACACGGACTGTTTGATATCACAAATCACCATTTCATTTGGTGCGCCATCGGTGAAGCGTTTATTTAATTCTATTAAGCCATATTTACCTGTTGCGGCGTTGTTATACGATTCGAGAGAAGGTGTTGCAGAACCTAATAATACTTTTGCGTTGTGAAGTGTAGATAAATAAATAGCAGCATCTCTTGCATGATAACGTGGTGCGGGGTCGTGTTGCTTGTAAGAGTAATCGTGTTCCTCGTCGATGATGATTAAACCCAAATTAGCATAAGGCAAAAACAAAGCCGAGCGTGCGCCCATTACTATACTATAGGTATTTTCTCCGGTATTATTCAACACATTGTTCCAAATCTCCACCCGTTCGTTCTCGCTGAATTTAGAATGATACACCCCTACTTTATCACCAAAGTAAGAACGCATCCTGGTAATGAGTTGTGTGGTTAATGCAATTTCCGGAAGAAGAAATAAAACTTGTTTCCCATCCGCAATAGTCTCCTCAATCAGTTTCGCATACAATTCTGTTTTCCCCGAACCTGTAACACCATGCAACAAACTAACCGAATGTTTTTCGAAAGATGTTTTTACTTCGTTATAAGCTGTAGTTTGAACTTTGGTGAGCGATTTCTTTTTTGTCGCACCGCTGTTAAATTGTAATCGTCCGACTTCGAATTTTTCTTCTTCGAATATTCCTTTTTTTACGAGGGCGTTGATGGCGGCGAGGTCGCTTTTATTTGCCACCTCGCTCTTAGGAACCCAGGCGTCATCCTGACGTAAGTCAGGATCTTTCGAAGCATGTAAATAATAAAGCAACGACTCAGCTTGCTTAAAAGCCCGCTTCTCGAGTTTGTCGAGAAGCTCCTTCAATTTCGTCTCATCCTTGTATTCCGCATTCAACTTCACAAACGGAACGAGCTTCGGCTTATACTTATCCTTCACCTCTTCATAAACTTCAATCGCTCCTTTTTTAATCAGGTCGTTAACCGTTTTGTGAATGGATTTTATTTTGAGAATCTTGCTTACATCTTCGAAACTCAAGGTATCGTTATGGTGAAGCGCGTCAATAATTAAATGTTCTTTATCAGAGAATTGGGAATGATCACTCTCCTCGAAATTAAATTCAGGATTCAATTGAATATTGGCAACCGAACTTAATTTGAGTGCAGAAGGTAAAGCCGCATTCATTACTTCACCGGGACCGCACATATAATAATACGAAAGCCAATCCCACAATTGTAATTGTTTTTCGAGGACGATAGGTTTATCATCAATCACCGAATCGATGTACTTCGCAACGTATTCCGTAGGCGCTTTCTCATGCACTTTCGCAACTATGGCTGAATAGAATTTAGATTTCCCGAATTGAACGAGCACACGTTTGCCGGGTTCCACATCATCGTTCATCTCAACTGGCACACGATAGGTGTACTTTTGCGGTACAGCCAAAGGCACTATGACATCAACAAATAAAGTGGTGCGCTCCATTTTACTTTTTAAATATTAAAATTAGACGGTCGGAATTTTTTTCATCGAATGGGTTCAATTGATAATCGCCAAACGTTTCCGATAAAGTAAAACCCGCAGCGGCGCCCATATCCGTAAATAATTTTTTATTCAGCAAAGAAACTTTCTCTTCGAAATAATAATCTTTGCCTTTATCAGAGAACTCGATGCGTTTGATGATTTTATTACCGACTACACTTTTACAAATATGAAACTCGATGCCGTCAACGGTCATTTTATTATCGGCAAGCATGCAAGATTTTACATCAATCACATTAAAGAAATCAATCACAAATATCCCACCCGGCTTTAAAGAATTATACACATTCTTAAACACTTTTAAATTATCACGCTCATCTTCGAAATAACCAATGCTCGTAAATAAATTAAATACATGTGTAAAATAATTTATCCTAAATGGTGTTCGCATGTCGTGTTTATAGAATTCTAAAGTTTCATTTGCATTCTTTAATGCTTCCGAAATATTATTGTCCGACAAATCGGTTCCGATAACATTACAACCTTTTGAATTGAGATAAATGGAATGTCTGCCCTTACCACAAGCTAGGTCCCACACTTTATGATTGGGGTTTAGTTGGAGGTGTTTGCACAGAGCGTCCATAAAACCCTGCGCTTCTTTATCATCTCTTTTTTTATAAAGGATATGATAATAAGGCGAGTTAAACCAATCTTTGAACCAGAGTTTTTCGGACATAATGTAAATTTACTAAAACAAAACGCCCCGAGTGTTTCCCGGGGCGTTAATGTTAATACTGTATTCTTTTAATTTGCAGAGACTTTCACATATTGATACTTCTCAAATACCTCACGGCGCTCGATATGGTCGTTATGCCAAGCAGGACCCTGAACAGAAGAACGCTTATTGAATTTCAATTTAGAAACATCGCCGCCTTTTGCTGCTACTGCATCTTTAATTTTATTCATTGTGATAGTTGCGCGTGCTGCAGCTAATTCATTATTGTTTTTAAATACAATCATACAAGGTACTTTCGATGCGCTGGCTTCAATGTTGATGCTGATGCTTTTCTTCTTGCTAATCTCAACCAATCTGTCGATAAACGCCGTCCATGTATCCTGAACAGAATCTACGCGGTGTTTGTTGTATTTAAAGTAGAATTCGTATTTCGTTGCAGGTAATTTTGCAACGCCGCCTGCTTCGATGAATAATGTTTTCTTGTAAACTTTATGCGCCTTGGTATTATTGGTTGTTAAATATGTTTTCTCAGAAGAAACATCACCGCTGGTTGCCGATAAATCATAATTCACATCTGCATCTAATGGAATGTCTTTTAAATTTCCTTTCGCATCAGTTGTGCCTTCGAATTTACTTCCGTCGTTACCAACTAAAACCACATTAGCATTCGCAATCGGTTTCTTTTGCTTGGCGTTGTTGTAAACTACAACATCCAATGTTAAGTTATACAAACTTGCTTTCTTTCCGTCTAAGAATAATAACTGTGTATAATTCTTGCTTCCCTTAACTCCCATGGTGCTGATAGCTGCAACTGCGCTTTTCTTACCGCCGCTCTCAGCCATAACTGCATAAGTATTTTCGCCGGTTAACTCAATACCATCTTTCTTTCCTTTGTCGTCGGTATCAAAATTCTGTACAGCATTAGCTTTATCAGTCACCGAAATTTTCGCGCCGGATACAGGCTTTTTATCTTTTGAATTGTTTAACACTACAACATTTAAGAAAATGCCTTTGTCTTTCACTTTTACTTTGCCTAATAATTTAACCGGCTCTAAAGAAATCTCTTTACGGATTTCCTGATAGCTTAAATCATTGGTAACATAAACATCTACAATATAAAACTCATTGCCATCTGAAGAATAAGAGAAGTAATACTCTTTGCCCGGAGGTAAAATGGTAGAGAAAGTTCCGTTAACAATTTTCGGACGGTAAGTACCAACAATCTCACCGGTAGTTTTATCCCTCACAGTAATCATGATGTCCTCAGGTAATGTTTCACCTTCAGCAGCGATAATTTGTCCGCGGAATAAAGCAAGTGGCTTCTCCACTTGGCCGGGAATTGAAATCATGTAAATGTCTTTCTCACCATAACCGCCTTCTTTTGCAGAAGAATAATACGCACGTTTTCCGTCAGGTGAAGTAGAATAAAATACATCATCATCAGGGGTATTAATCGGATGCCATAAATTGAAAGGCTCAGTAAATTTATTGTCTTCATCAAGAATAGAGAACATTAAATCGAAACCTCCCATGGTTTTATGCCCTTTCGAGGCAAAGAAAAATGTTTTGCCATCCGGATGCATGAATGCCCCGTCTTCATCGTACTCGGTATTAATAACCGGACCAACGTTTAAGGCTTTACTCCATTTGCCATTTGGTAATTTCACACAACGGTAAATATCACGTCCGCCAAATCCGCCT
>CAZRNW010000323.1:0-4832 GCA_964601535.1 uncultured Flavobacteriaceae bacterium | reverse complement strand
AAACAATTGGAACCACGGCAATGATAGATTTGGGTACTCCGATTCTAGAGCCTAACAGTCCTCCGAAGGGAAATGGAAATGAAAATACAGATCAGAAAAAATACAATAACGGTAAGAACGCAACAAAACCAAATTAACATGAAAAGACTATTTACTCTTTTGATTGTTCTTTCCGCAATGAAAATTGCCGGTCAGGCAAACGATAATTGTGTTAACGCAACAAATCTTACTGTTAACGGTCCTTTGCTTTGCGGACAAACTATGAATGCATCGGCATCAGGACTTCAGGCAGGCGAGTGTTATGTAAATTATGCCGGTACCAATGAGTCTTCAGTTTGGTATAGCTTTACTGCCACCCAAGCAATAATGATTTTTAATTTCATTGCAACTAATAATCCTCCTTGTGTTCCAACACTTCAGGTTTACGGGCCATTTGCCAGTGTTGCGGCTGGATGCGCAAGCTCCTCGGTTTTTGGAGGACCATGTGGCGGTTATAATTGGCAAACTAATTTCACTTATCAAGGTTCAGAACAACCTACTTATTTGCAATCAAACGGTGACCCAGGCAACCATATGCGCCTAACCGGTTTAACCGTTGGCAGTGTTTATTTGATTAGAATTCAGGGCGAGTATGGTGGTGGTTGTAGTCCATTACCTATTTTTTGTATTAGTATAGATACACCTGCGGCCAATTCTAGCCCTCCTAACGCTTCTGTAGTTAACGCTTGCGGTGTTACATTTACAGGTACTACTAATGGAGGTTATTATAACAATGGTTCAGAAAACGGTGGTGGATTTGGTAATTTAGATAATAATGGTGCCACCACTTGTCCGTCCTGTGTTACTCCCGGAGATGATGTAAATTTCGTAATAAATAACGTTTCCTGGTATACTTTCTGTTCTGCCACTGCATGTACATTTAATGTTTCATTCGCGGTGAGTAATTGTGTTTTGACGGCGCCAAATACCGGAGCTCAAATTGCAGTTTTCACAGGCGTACCAGGTGCATTAAATCAAGTTTGGCAAAGTCCTCCTTCTTGTGGTGGCTTAGGAAATGGTCAGGTGCCGAATGGTTGTTCAGTGACTTCCTCAAATTTTGCAGTTGGTGCCGGGGCTTGTGCATATATGGCAGTGGATGGTTTTGCCGGTGATGCGTGTGATTACTCTTTGATATTAACGAATGTAAGTTGCCCATGTAATGTTTTACCAGTAGAATTGTCTGGTTTTACAACCAGGTGCGATAAAGGCCGATTAATTTTTGAATGGGAAACAACAACTGAAAAAAACTCAGACTTATTTACAATCGAGAAGAGCCTTGATGGCAGAACTTTCTATCCTGTTGGGAGTGTAAAAGCGGCCGGTAACAGTTCAAGTTCTAAAAAATATATTTATTCAATTAAGGAAGCTTCGGAAGAATTAGCATATTACCGGCTTTCAGAAACCGATATTAACGGTACTGTTAAACACTTTAATACAAAGGCTTTGAAAGGTTGCGAAATTGGTAAAAAATTCTCCACTTGGGTAACCGGTAATCAAATCAATATTTCTACTAATGCAAAGAGTGAAGGCGCTTATCAGGTTGAACTCTACGATTTATCCGGAAAATTGGTTATGAGCAGAACCGAAGCTTATTCTGAAGGAAATTCAATAGTTACCATTCCTGTTGAAACTGAAAACGGAATTTATTTCCTAAGAATTATTGGTGGAGATGAGAATGAGAACCAAAAGATTTTCATTCAAAAATAATTATTCTCCTTTCTGACAAATTCTTATTGAAGGAAACAGCTAATCTTGCAATTTCTTGTTATCTGTACATATAATTGATTTAATTTTATTAATCTTAATTCATAAAAATGAAAAAACATTTACTCTTAAAAACAATCGCTTTATTTCTAATTAGCTCTGTAAGTTACGCCCAACAATTCAATGCGGAAGGAGACTTGATTTCAGGAAATAAAAACACGCCGAATAGTATTATGGCATATACACCTTGTCCAGCCATGACAAGCGTTGACACTACTAACAATTCCTATAAATGCGGACCGCTTACTCTTGGGAACAGTGTTATGACAGCTATGGGTGGAGCCTCTCCATATTATTACACCTGGTTTCAAACACAAGGTTACACGCCAATTGGTTTACCAACTTTCGCCAGCAATTATTCAGCTTCCCAAGCAAGAGGGTTCTGGTTTACAAGTCCAACCACAACCGTAATTACAGGTTTGCGGGTTCCTACTGATATCGGTACAGCTAATCAATTTGTATACGTGGTTAAATGGAGTTCTGCTCCTCCCACCTATCCGGCTTCAGGCTCCAACTATATTGTTCTTGGAAAATTTTTAGATGTACCCGGACTTGATACAATTAAATGTGGCATTCCCATTAATACCGGTGATATAATTGGAGTACTTGGCGTAAGGGGTTCAACTGCTTCGCCAACTTCTAATATGTCGTATGGTGCAGGCGGATATACAACAACTATAAGTGGTAACCCTGTCACATTATACCGCTTCATGGATCAAACTGATATCACTACCAATCCGATTGGTGTTTTATCTGAAGGCGGTACAGGGAGTTTAGCGCGTGTAGACATGTTTTTTGGAAATTCTATTTCATTAACTTCATTTGCCAATAATTTAACAGGCGGTAATTATGTTTGTTTTTATGCAGACACTAATGGCTGCACAAGTTCATCAACAGTAAATGTTGTTCCTGCGGCAACTATAATTACCACCAGTAGTTTTACAAATCCCACCTGTTCATCAGGTAATAACGGACAAGCACTTGTAATGTCAACCGGCGGATACCCTCCTTACACCTACAGCTGGTCACCAAGCGGAGGAACAAGCAATATGGCGACAGGCTTATCGATTGGAAGCTATACTTGTCAGATTACCGATTCGCTCGGAAATTGTGATTTTAAAGTTGTTACATTAGGAAGTTGTACCGGCATAAAAGAATACCTTCCAATGCTTCCTTTAAGTGTATATCCGAATCCCTCAACAGGAATTTATAATGTTACCTCGGTCGTAAAAGCAGAAATTGAAATTTATAATTCATTAGGATCGAAAGTTTACAACGGAAAAATTGAACAAGGAAGGAATACCCTTAATCTGACAGAACAGCCTTCCGGAATTTATTATCTGCGGATTAAAGATAGCCGAAGTAATTTCAAGATAATTAAAAACTAAATACTACATTTATAAAGCCTCTTAATTGAGGCTTTTTTGTTATGGTTATTGTCACATTAAATAATTTATTGCCCCACGTTGTAAAAACAGCAAAAAAAGCCGGTGCTTTCATAAAAAAAGAACGCGAAACATTTACACCTGAAAAAATTGAGATAAAAGGACTGAATGATTTGGTAAGTTATGTTGACAAAGGCGCAGAAAAAATAATTGTTGATGATCTGAAAGAACTTCTGCCTGAAGCAGGTTTTATTGTGGAAGAAAATTCGGCGGAAGGAAAAGCAGAATACAACTGGATTGTGGATCCGCTGGATGGGACGACTAATTTCATTCATGGTATTCCGTGTTACGCGGTGAGTATTGCACTTGAGCATAACGATGAAATTATTTTAGGTGTGGTTTATGAAGTGAGCCGTAACGAATGTTTTACTGCGGTGCGTGGTGGCAAAGGTGCCTTTTTAAATAACAATCCTATCCGTGTTTCAAAAAACGAAATATTATCGAAAAGTTTAATAGCAACCGGTTTTCCAATTTACAATTTTGAGCATTTGGATAATTATTTAAATGCGCTGAAACATTTCATGCAGCATACACACGGTGTAAGGCGTATCGGCGCTGCAGCTGCTGATTTGTGTTATTTGGCTTGCGGAAGAGTTGACGCTTTTTTCGAATACAATTTAAATCCCTGGGACGTAGCTGCCGGTTCATTAATCATTGAAGAAGCCGGCGGAACCGTGACCGATTTTAAAGGCGGCAGTAATTTTTTATACGGCAAAGAAATTTGTTGTACAAATGGCTTGCTGATGGGTGAATTTGAAGAAGTTATAATGAAGAATTTTCTTTAAGGGTCTTTCTTCCTCACAATACAAACACAACGGAAACCCAACCATGCGTTTGGTTTTTCGTAAACAATATCCTTACCTACTCTGCATTGTTCTAAACTGTGCCGCCAGCTTCCGCCTTTTGAAATACCTTTTTCGATAACCATTTCAGAAACGTTACCAATCATACAATACAACCCAAAAGGATTTTTCCAGTAAGCATAAACCGGAGCGGTCACATCCGCATTATCAAAAATATGTCCTTTTTTTTCTTCAATTGTATCCCGCGGCACCCATACATGATTTGAAGTTAATAACCCTTTCTCATTTCTGCCGTCATCCGAAAAATAACCTGTTCCATTATTACTTAAAAATTCCCACTCCCATTTAGAAGGTAATCTGTATTCAAATAAAATCCCCAGATGTTTTTTCGAAATTGCCAAATTTTCTTTTACACGCTCCGTTCTCCATTTACAAAACTCAACAGCCTGCTCGTAACTTATTCCTACAACAGGATAATTTTTATAAGCAGGGTGCCGGTAATAATAGTCAACGTATGGTTCATTGTAAGCCTTTTTATCTCGCCAAACTAATGTGTCGGGTAAAACAGCTTTATATTCGGTTGAATTGATTCCATATTTTCTGGTAGTCCATCTCTCATACTCTAACCATGACAAATTACTTATTTCAGTTTCATCAGCGAATAAAGTATCGTTAATCTTTACAGTTCCGGGAGGAAGGAATTCCTTTTTCTTTTTGGGAATGAACGCTGTTATAAGAAATATTACACCTGCAAATAAAAGTAGTTTTCTAATCATATAGT
>CAZRNW010000322.1:0-4832 GCA_964601535.1 uncultured Flavobacteriaceae bacterium | reverse complement strand
ACCATATCTCACCTCATGTTTTTTCATAAAGCGTTTAAATAAATCAACATTTGCCGATGAAACAAAAACATCCTCCATCTGTGTTACCCGGTTATTGTTTTGAAATCGTCTAGAAATTCTGTCTTGCTCTACCTTCTGATAAGATAAAATCACTTTAATGTTATCGGTAAAAAATGTTTTCTTATCGTAATTGAAAGTATAAGCCATTAACAATCTTTTTTGCGGACCATAATACCATTCAGCAAATTTTAAATTAGCGCCTGAGTACTCACTTAATCTGTCGTAGCGGTTGATGTTAGACGATTGACTAATTTGCAAATTGATATTGTGGTTAATGTATTTTCCTGATTTAATATTGAAACGCTGCATAACATCAATCTGACTATAACCGCTTCCAGCCTGTAAATTTTCATTCGAATTTTTTATCATGGTATCTCTGTTATTCATTCGTTTCGCATAATAGTTGCGGTCCCAGGTTTTTGAATAACCTGCTAATTTTGTATCGCCGCTCATTAAATCACCAAAATTTGAATAAGTAATATTAGTTACCGATGCGAATTTTTTTAAGCCCAAATTAAAATCAAGATGACCTGTCGTTTCATTACATGCACTTGAGTAACGCCCCATTGTATTTAATTTGAAAAGCATGTTGCTGTCAGTACTGAACTCTGCATTCTTAGTATAAAAGTGCATAACACCTCCTAAGGCATCGCTCCCGTAAATGGTTGATGAAGGTCCGAAAATAACTTCTGTTCTGTCTAGCATATTGGCATCAAGTGTAACCAAGTCTTGTAAATGTCCTCCGCGGTAAATAGCATTATTCATCCGAACACCATCAACTACTAATAAAGTTTTGTTCGCTTCAAATCCGCGCAGCACGGCGCTTCCTCCGCCTAACTGACTTTTTTGAACAAAAACAGCGCCGGTATTTTGAAGTACATCAGCGCTTGTAGCCTGGTTGCCGAATTCTATGTCTTTCTGTTTAATGATTTCCATTTGGTAAGGAACATCACTTTTCTTTTCGGCTATTTTGTTAGCAGCAAAAATAACTTCGTCGAGCATTATTATTTTCGAGGAAAGAGAAATAGTCAGTTCCTGTTTTCCGTCAAGAAATATTTTTTTGCCATGAAAACTCACATGAGAAATCAAAAGTGAATCAGCAGTATTGAGCTCCGACACATTCGCTTTTCCTTTAGCATTTGTCAGAACAATCTTGTTGTTTTTGTCTTTTATGATAACCCCCTCTATTGGTTCACGGATGGAGTTATCACGAACAGTTATTGTTTGAGCCATGGATAGCATTGATATGCATACCAAAGGCATGAATAATATTTTTTTCATTTTTTAATTTGAATTTTGGTTAATAATAAATAAGAGCGGAATCTTATTTAACCAATAGGAGGAAGAAATAATGAACTTCTAAAGCCTTCGTTTAAAACAAATTGGCGGCGAGAGAAAGGATTAAATTCTTTAGCAAAAACACAAATAGCAGAATTACGATTTTGAAAATATTTAAGTGATAAAAAATCCTTTATTAAATTATTGTTTTTCTTTCCGGTATTTCCATTTTCATAAATATCATTAAACTGTTTTTGGTAGCGGTTCATTAATTCTTTTTCATCTTTATCCTTCACCACATTTAAAACAACTTTTCCGCCCTCCGTTTTTAGGCTAACAATATCATACATAATGCCGTTTAACAAAACCTCTTTATTTTCATCCAACCAGGTTAATTGATTTGTGTTGGTATAAAGCTCACTTGGCGCAATTTCAATTTGTTCAATTTTTGCAAAATGACTGCGTATATAAGTTTTAAACTCTTTTTTATGCGACTTTAACACACTTTTATAAATGAAATAATGCCCGGTTAAAAATACCGTAATCAATGAAAGGGCAATTATATAAGAGGCTTTCCTCATTAACCAAAAATAACAAATTCGGTCAAATAAACCAATAGGGGCCGGTGCTGTATATTTACGAATATTGTTACCTTTACGCCGCTATGCAAATTCAGGTACTAAAATCTAAACTTCACTGTGTAACAGTTACTCAGGCTGAACTCGATTATATTGGAAGCGTAACCATCGACGAAGATTTAATGGATGCGGCCAACCTCATTGAAAACGAGCAAGTCCATGTTTTAAATAAAAATAATGGTGAGCGTGTTATCACTTATGTCATAAAAGGCGGCAGAGGAAGCGGTGTAATTTGCTTGAATGGCCCGGCAGCACTTAAGTTTAAAAAAGGCGATGTGATTTTAATTATTTCCTATGCCGAAATGGAGTTTGAAGCGGCAAAGTCATTTAAACCCTGGGTTGTATTTCCGGATACCAAAACCAATAAATTAAAAAAGTAATTACTATTTAATGAAAGCCAAAGGCAAATCAATTATCCAAACACTTATTTTATCGGCTTTGGGTATAGTGTTTGTTTGGTTTGCGTATGGGCAAATTGAAAAGAACAAAACCGAAATCATGTCCGCATTTGCCAATGCCGATTATTTCTGGGTTTTTCTATGTGCTTTCATTGCATTTTTAAGTCATGTGGTAAGAGCTTACCGCTGGAAATATCTTCTTGAACCTTTAGGTTACAAAACTTCTTTTTTTAATGCTTTCGCTGCGGTTTATATTGGGTATTTTGGGAATTATGCGCCTGTAATTCGTTTAGGAGAAGTTTATCGCGCTACAATTGTTGACAGATATGAGAAGATTCCTTTTCAAATCGGGTTTGGTACAATTGTGACTGAAAGATTGGTAGATACGCTTTTACTTTTTGGGATATTTGGTCTCACTCTTTTGTTTCAGTTTTCAGAATTGATTGGCTTAAGTAACAAATATATTTTTCATCCATTCACGGAAAAATACGGCGCAATGTCTGCTACCAAAATCGTTATTTTTGCCGGCATTGCTGTTGGGCTAGTATTAATTTTCATTTTTCTGAAAAAGAAAATTGCCGGGAAATCACAGGGTAAAATCGGGAATTTTATTAAAGGTTTTATGGAAGGACTTTTATCCATCCGTAAAATGAAAAATTTCTGGACTTTTGCAATTCTCAGTGTTTTAATTTGGGCCATGTATTTTTATTCTACTCTGGTTTGTTTAAATGCGCTTCCTGAAACAAAAATGATTGGACATAAAGAGTGTCTTACCATAATGCTTTTCGGTACCCTGGGTGTCGTTTTTTCGCCGGGGGGATTAGGAGCTTATCATTTGATTGTTGCTGGCATTCTCACGTTTTACGGAATTGCAGAGGCTCCCTCAATTGCAATTCCCTGGTTGGTTTGGACCGCATCTTTTATTATGATTAGTTTTTTTGGTTTATTAAGTTTGGTATTATTACCCATCATCAACAAAAAAAGAAATGTCGTACAACAGTAAGCTTTCAAAGAAAATTGTATCGGCTAACGATATTGTGAAGGACTTAAATCTTGAACGCTTTCACTCGAAGAAAATCGTCTTCACGAATGGCTGTTTCGATATTTTGCATAGAGGACATGTTGAGTATTTAACCAAAGCCCGCGATTTAGGAAATGTATTGGTGCTTGGATTAAATACAGATGCTTCAGTAAAACGACAAAATAAATCACCCGAGCGGCCAATTAATAATGAGGAAACACGAGCCATTGTACTCGCTGCTTTAGATTGCGTTGATTATGTTGTTTTATTTGATGAAGACACGCCTTTAGAACTCATAAAATTAGTTCAGCCTGATGTTTTGGTGAAAGGAGGCGATTACGATGCTAATGAAACGGATACTAAAAGTAAAAAGTATATTGTTGGCTCAGATCTGGTAAGAGCACGTAATGGCCAGGTTGTCACAATTGATTTAACCGAGGGCTTTTCTACTACGGGTCTTATTGAAAAGCTTAAAAAATAGCCGGTTTTAAGCCTCTCAGCTTTCAACTCTCTTCTCCCAACTCCGAACTATTTACTCCCAACTCCGAACTATTTACTCCCAACTACGAACTTTAGTTCGTTAATATCTTAACCATTATTCACATTAGCGCTTTTTTCTGTTCTGTAATTTTATAGGACTAATACAAAAACGTGAGTAATCCTTTAAAAAAACTGGCCGGACAAACCATGATATATGGTCTGGGTACCATACTGCCTCGTTTTTTAAATTATTTTCTCACGCCAATTCTTACCTACGCTTTTACGGCGGCCGAGTACGGAATAAACGGCGAGATTTTCGCTTACATTTCTATTTTGAATATTATTTTCACTTATGGAATGGAAACAACCTTCTTTAATTTTTATTCCAAATCGGAAATAGAAAAAAAGGAAGAAGTTTACAATAATGCTTTGCTCATGTTGCTGATGAGTTCAATTGTTATGGGCTTAGTCCTGATATTGCTTTCATCAACAATTGCCGAAAATTTATCTACCCCGCGCGTAAAATACTTGCCTGAATTTATCACCTGGAGTGTTTTGATTATTGTTTCTGATGCTATCATGGCAATTCCATTCGCGAAATTGCGCTCGGATAATCATCCTTTAAAATTTTCAGCATTAAAAATTACGAATGTTGTTATAAACGCGGGCCTCACTATTTTCTTTGTTCTTATTTGTAAACCAGCCTATGAGAATAACGAAACAAATTTCTTTGCCACTATTTACAAGCCTGAAATTGGTATTGGTTATTGTTTCTTAGCGATGCTGATTGCAAATGCCATTACTTTGTTATTGTTGGGAAAACAATTCGCGGGATTAAAATTCAAAATAAACAAAGAGCTTTTAAACAAAATGCTGAAATACACCTGGCCACTTATTATTTTAGGATTGGCAGGAATGGTGAATGAAACGTTGGACAGAATTATCCTCAAAAAATTA
>CAZRNW010000321.1:0-4838 GCA_964601535.1 uncultured Flavobacteriaceae bacterium | reverse complement strand
AGTTTAAATGTTATCATGATGAGTTTGGCTACAATACTAATTGGCTATTCATCGTTCTTCGTTTTAGTTATACGTTCACAGGCAAATACACCAATGGATGAAAACGATCCTGAAAACGCGCCAAACATGCTTTCGTATTTGTTGCGCGAACAATATGGTGATTGGCCAATTTTATACGGACAATATTACAACGCTCCTGCAAAACCTAATTCACAATTTAAAGATGGTGACCCGATTTATGTGAAGGATGAGAAACAGAAAAAATATGTTGTTGCGGATGACCGTAAAAACGATATTCCTGTTTATGAAGAAGAGTTTTGTACTATTTTCCCGCGTATGTGGAGCAGTCAGAGTCACCACGAAGCAGCTTACCGTTATTGGGGTGATGTAGCGGCTAATCACAGAACGGTTACGCGTACGAATGAGCAAACCGGAGAAAGTGAATCTGTTGAAATACCAACTTTCGGCGCTAACCTGCGTTTCTTTTTTAATTACCAGTTAAAGTACATGTACTTCCGCTATTTCTTATGGAATTATATGGGAAGGCAAAATGATATTCAGGGAATGAGTAATAATACACTCGAAGGAAATGCGGTAACGGGAATAAAAGCGGTTGACGATTTTCTTTTGGATTCTGATAGCAGCCTGAAAACACATTTGATGAAAAATAACAAAGCGCAGAATTATTTCTTTGGTATCCCTCTTATTTTGGGTTTGCTTGGTTTCTGGTTTCATTATAAAAACAACAAAGGCGGTGCATGGGTGGTTGGTTCGTTCTTCCTCTTAACAGGACTTGCCATCATTATTTACCTGAATCCAACTCCTTATCAACCACGTGAAAGGGATTATGCCTATGCAGGTTCCTTTTATGCATTTGCGATTTGGATTGGTTTTGGTGTTTTATTTTTATGGGATTTGTTAAGCAAAAAATCGAATTTGAAAACCGCGGCTATTCTAGCTACATGTGTTGGATTAATAGCACCAACATTAATGGCTGCAGGGGGCTGGGATGATCACAACCGTTCTATCCGTACTTTATCACGCGATGTTGCAATTAATTATTTGGAGTCCTGCGCCCCGAATGCAATTTTATTTACAAACGGCGATAACGATACTTTCCCATTATGGTACGCACAAGAAGTGGAAGGCATACGTACTGATGTGCGTGTTTGTAATTTAAGTTTATTGCAAACCGATTGGTATATCCGCCAGATGCGCCGAGCAGCTTACGAATCTGCTCCGGTTCCTTTCACCATTCCTGAAGAAAAATTATTGTGCCGCAAACGTGAAGTGGTTTATTTGTTTGATAAGAACACAGGACCTATGAATTTAAAACAAGCAATTAAGTTTGTTGAGAGTGATGACCCTGCAAATAAATTCGAATACGGAAGCGGACTACTGGATTATTTGCCAACTAAACAATTCTACTTACCTGTAGATTGCATGGCGGTAATGAAAAATAAAATCGTTTCATTAAAAGATACTGCACGCATCGCTAAAAATATCAGCTGGACAATTCCCCGCGGTGCTATTACCAAAAATGATTTAATGGTGTTGGATTTACTCGCACATACCGATTGGAAGCGTCCGATTTACTTTGCTGTTACTACCGGTAACGAAGCTTATGTGGGGCTTGAAAAATATTTCCAGCTGGAAGGATTAGCTTTCCGTTTAGTGCCAATAAAACAGTCAGAAGATGAAGAGAATGTTGGAGGCCGCGTTAATACCGAAGTGATGTACAAAAACATTATGGAGAAGTTTTTATGGGGCGGTATGGATAAACCTGGTGTTAATCTTGACGAAAACTGTATGCGTATGGCTGCAAATCTGCGTATGCAAATGTCGATTTTAGCAAACGCCCTAATCAGCGAAGGTAAAAAGAGCAAAGCAAAAGCAATTTTGGATAAGTGTTTAGAAAAAATGCCGGATTCAAATGTGCCTTATGATGCTACATTGTTTACTATTACTGCAGGCTATTACCAATTGGGCGAGACTAAAAAAGCAAACGAACTGGCAAAAGAATTATTCGGAATTTTTGAAAGCGACTTGCGTGTTTATAATGCGCAAAAGAGTCAGCACCGTGTAGCTTTCGGAAGAGAAGTTAATCAGTGCAAGGAAATCATGCGCCGTTTGGTTGGTTTAACAGGACAATTTAAGCAAGATGCATTACAGAAAGAATTAATGACGCGTTTGCAGTCCATTATTCCGCCAGAAGAATTAATGCCGCAAGGACAACCACAGCCAATGCCTAACTAATTTTTGTCATGTCGACCGCCGAGAGAGTAAGTGCTACTGATTTTTCTGACAATTATGTTTTGCAGCGTAGTATTTTCGCCTATCTGGAAGCTGCTAAAATTGTAAGGGGAAATGTTTTAGAAATTGGCACCGGTTCAGGTTATGGTGTAAAGTATATTGCGCCTGTTGTTTCAAAATTCGTTACCATCGACAAATTTGTTTGTGATGTTGATTTCAAGGCATATCCCAATGTAGAATTCAAACAGCAAACTGTTCCGCCCTTTCAGGGAATTGATGATAATAGTTTCGACTTTGTAGTTACATTTCAGGTAATAGAACACATTGTTCCCGACGATTTATATGTGAAAGAAATAGCCCGTGTGTTAAAATCCGGAGGTAAATTGATAGTTACAACTCCAAACAGACATATGTCGTTAAGCCGCAATCCGTGGCATATCCGCGAATATAAACCGGATGAATTAAGTACATTACTCAAAAAGCATTTTAAGAATGTTGAAACTAAAGGTGTTTATGGTAATGAGAAAGTAATGGATTATTATCAGAAGAATAAAGAATCGGTGCAAAAGGTGATGAAGTACGACGTGTTTAATTTGCAATGGATTTTACCCCGGCAAATTTTGCAGGTACCTTACGATTATATGAACAGGCGTAACCGTAAAAAATTATTGAACTCCAATAACGATTTAACTGCAGGGATTCGGTCCTCCGATTTTTTTACAAAAGCAGTTGATGATAAGAGTCTTGATTTGTTTTACATAGCAGAAAAATAAATTGCTCAGCAAATTCACACTACAGCCCCAAAAAGCATTAAGGCTTTTATATCCAAAGGCAATTTGGAAAGTAGAAACTTCTTCACCAACCATCTATCTTACCTTCGATGACGGACCTATTCCAGGATTAACTGAATGGGTATTGGATACACTAAACCATTATCAGGTTAAAGCCACCTTCTTTTGTGTTGGCGATAATATCGCGAATAACAGACTTATTTTTGAACGTATAATAAGAGAAGGGCATCAGGTAGGAAACCATACTTTTAATCATGTAAAAGGCTTTAAAACCAAAACTGAGGATTATTTAACCAATACTGAAAAGTGTGAATCTTTAACCGGCACAAAGCTTTTCAGACCGCCTTACGGGCAATTAAAGAAGTCGCAATACCAACAGTTATTGTTTAAGGGATATAAGATAATTATGTGGGACGTAATATCTTACGATTATGAGAATATTAAGCCGGAAAGTTGCCTTCGGAACGTTACCAAGAATGTTAAAAACGGCAGTATTATCCTCTTTCACGATAATGTGAAGGCTGAACCGAGAATTAAGTACGCTTTACCTAAAACTATAGAGCATTTTTTAAAATTAAATTATAAATTTGCAGCGCTTTAAAGAATGAAAAAGGTCATTTCCATATCATTAATTGCACTTGTATTTTTTGCATTTTCATGCGGCGGCGGAAAAAAGCCTAGCGTTGAAATGACAGCACATGTTTGGGGTAATTGCGAAAAGTGCAAAGCTACCATCGAAAAGGCCTGTGTTATGGATGGGGTTTCAGATGCAGTTTGGAATGAAGATTCAAAACTTCTGAATATGAAAATCGATACCTCTCTTGTTAGTCTGGATGCTGTTCTCAACGCTGTTGCCAAAGCCGGATATGATAACGATAAGTATTATGCTGATGATTATGCTTACAATAAGCTGCCTGATTGTTGTCAGTACGACCGCCGTCCTTTTGAATCAAAATAAAAGGCATTTCTCCCTGTAGCTATCAGGACTTTTTACTACTTTTAACTTATTATGTTAATATATAATTGCCGGGGCTTATTTTTGTCTTTTTTCCTTGTTTTAAGCATTATTACCCGTGGGCAGTATCTTGAAGAAAAAAAGTCTCTTCTTGAGGAACTTGGCCGTACGAAAGAGGATACAATAAGAGTAAAAGTTTTAGTTCGACTCGCATTTATATCTCATAAAAATAATTTCCTTGACGCTTACAAATACTCAAACGAAGCTCTCATCCTTTCCGAAAAACTAAATTATTTAAAAGGCAAAATCAATGCTTATAACAGCTTGGGTGATTCTTATTGGTACCACACTGATTATATAAAAGCACAGGATAATTATTTTAAGGCCTACCGTTTAAACGATTCAATTAAGGATGAAGTCGGAATAGCAAACTCACTCTATAACATTGGTTGGATAATTTGTTTGCAACAAAAAAATTATAAAGAAGTAGGATATTTATACCGGTCCTTGCAAACATTTGAGAAACTTAAAGATCCTGACGGAATCACCAAATTATTTAACGCATTGGGCGGTTTTTATTCTGCTATTCATTCTGCAACAAAGAATAAGACTGATTTTGATTCGGCTCTTGTTTATTATAATAAGGCGCTCGATTATTATAAAACCATTAATGCCCCTAAAATTAATTCAGGTGTTTTTTATGGTAATATAGGCGATTTGATGTCGCAAGTAGGCGATTATAAATCAGCAAAATTTTATGGGGAAAAGTATGAGGAATTGTTGAAGGAAAGAGACGACTCTGCTTCTTATTATTTAAACATGGCTAACCTTGCGGGTTA
>CAZRNW010000320.1:3647-4839 GCA_964601535.1 uncultured Flavobacteriaceae bacterium | reverse complement strand
TGATTCCTAAGAAGGAGGAAACGAAGCCATAAATTTAGTATTGACAAAATAAATTTTACATAGTATACTGTATTTGGACCTGTAGCTCAATGGTTAGAGTATCCGTCTTATACACGGCTGGTTCTTGGTTCGAATCCAAGCAGGTCCACCAATCTCTTTTTATAAGCAGGGTGTTGCATCAATTAGTAAGTTTTGACTGGTAGTAGCAATCAAACCCTTTCGAAATGATTGGGGAGCGGGAAAAGAGCCGATCACTCTAATCCTGCGATGATCTAATCTGCTAAATGGTGCAACACCGTGCTTATAAAAGAGCACGAGTTTAAAAAGGTATAATAAGGAGAATAGGCTATAGGGTATTTTAAACAGTGAGATTGTGAATTTTTGTGTTCGAACAACAAAATTCAAGTTTAATTGTGGTTTTACTTTTAGTAAAAGGTGGAAATATCTAATGGCTAATATCAGCGTTACCCTTGTTTCTGGCGCAACTAAGCTCGATAACATTCCAGTTCCTAGTGGTTCTACTGTTGCTTCATTAGCAGCCTCTTATGGTGATGTGCTCGGCATTCCTGCTGATGCTAATGTCACTATTAATGGTTCTAATGCAACTGGTACGGCTCGGGTTCCTGCGGGTGCTATTGTGTCTTGGAATAAGCCTACTGGTTCTAAGGGGTAAGTAAATGAGGGAGGCATAAAGTTTATGCCTCCCTCATTTTATTTCTAGGTGATTTTCTAGGAGAATTAAATTGGCATCGAGTAATAACATCATTGAAATCAATGGTGATGAAGTTATTCTCTACACTAAGCAGATTCGAAAAAGGACTACTCTACAGAGTATATTGCCACATTTGGAACGCCGCCTGCCAGTTACAGTTCCAAATTTGCCTCGATCTGCTGTATTTGTAGATTATAACGAGACAAATCCAAATCAAAAAGTACTATCCATTCTTTCAGAAGTTAGTCCTGGTGTTAGGACTATTACTAAGCGTGGTAGGGACGGTACTCGTAGGTCTTATACATTAGCAATGCCTTGGACCTATTTCTTTTTCCAGGCTACATCTAATGGAAGAGATAGTCTAGCACTTTCAAATTATCTTTGCTTCCAGTCTAATGAGCAATATAGTGGTATGGATTCAAAACTATACCCTGCATTTTTCCCTAATGTGTGGAAAAGTGGTACTATTTGCTTTGGGTA
>CAZRNW010000320.1:0-3637 GCA_964601535.1 uncultured Flavobacteriaceae bacterium | reverse complement strand
CTGCACCTGCTGGACTTTCTCTAGATAAGCAGATTGATTTCCTCGTTAATACTTGGTTTGATTCCGAGTTTAATGGCGACCTAGACGGGGAAACTTTTTATCCATTTGAATCTCGTGGATTTACTGCTTGGGTTAAGGCTACAGTTGATGATCCTCTTTGCTGGCTTAAATTTCCTGAATGGAATGGCCGCTTTAAGGATGATTATACTACTGTTCGAAGGCTTTTGGCTACCGGCGCTAATAGTGAACGAATTAATGGTATTGCTGAATTAACATTAACTACAGCGCTTCCTGAATTGCCTATACCGTTTACTTTTGCGCGCGTTGCTCAATGGCTAGATACTTTAAACCCTGAAACGCGCGGGCGATTAAAGGCAGCCTTTGAACTTCGTGAAGCACAAGTTACAGATTTTACGGCAATGCCGACTTCCGATGAAACAGAGGATGGTGGTGTAATTGTCTAATAACACTCAACCTACTTCTGGCGCAGATTTATGGGATCGTCTAGGAAATAATGTGCTAGAAAATATCTATTATTCAGGTATCTCTAGTAGGGAGAATGAGCCAGCAGATATTGCTATGGAATTAATTCGTAGTAGAAATCCTGGTATTAAGGTTGATGTTGATCTTCGTAACCATTTTGGTGAAGATTATACTTTCTTAGAGCGAGCTATTACAAATGCGTAATAGTACAGAAATAACAGAGGAACACCCTGCTGAAATCAATGAGATTGTTCTATTAGATGGTGTAATTGAAGATTTAAAGGATGTTCCTACAAGCACAATGCCATATTATCTTATAGGTCAAAATGGGGCCTATTTGCATAAGAAGTCTTTGCTAGGAACATCGTTAATTCCTACAACTAAGTTTCCTAAAGCATTAGGAGAAATTAAAGCGGATAAAGGCATATTCTGGTTTACTGCTGAACGAATTCCAGCAACTCTTTGCGCTCAAATTGTTTCCTTTTTTCGTAGGATTTGGGAAACGCATAAAGCAGAAGCAGAAGTTCTTTTAACTTTTAATCCAGATACTAAGGAGTGGCGTGCGTTTATTCCTACACAAAAAGTCTCAACAACTTCTGTAGAAATGGCATATGAGCCAGCGCATATTAAGCAAGGTTTTTATGTTGTAGGAACAATGCACTCCCATTGTAATTTTAGTGCTTTCCATTCCGGTACAGATATAAATGATGCTCAAAATAGTGGAGAGGGCATTCATTTAACAATTGGCTTTGTAGATAGAAAAGTTCCTCAAGTTGTTGCTATGGTAATGGTCGGAGGAATCCAATTTAATTTTTCTAAGATCGAGGTTGTTGCTGACTTTGATTTTAGTTTAGATATTGAAGCGCCTCTATGGTGGGATCAATATGTAACTCCTACAAGTTCATATAACACAAAGAAGCCTGTAGGATCAGAGGCTTTTACTAAGTATAGTAAGCCAAAGGTATATACGCCGCCTCAATCTTCTTACCATACTCCTGGTCCATATGGCTCTTATTATAAGCAACCACAGAATGTAACTACTCAACAGACAATGGGAGATTATCTATCACAGAAATCTAAGGAATCTCCTAATAGGTTATTTGATGATGATCTAGAATTAGAAAGAGTATTTCTAAAGGATTATTACGATAAAGATGTTCCTTTGACCCCCGGCCAAAGGAAGATACTTAATATGTATTTTGCACCTTCTTTTCCTCATGCTACAGCATTTGAAATTTTAGAAAGTAACCTTTTAACAGACGATGATTGGGATGCTGCCTTTAAGCAAGGTAAGAATGCCGATCTTAGTTTTTATAGATTATTACTTTTACAAAAGTTTCAAAGTATCATGGAAATTTTGGAAACTTTAGGATTAGATGTAGATTTAATAACAGAAACTAGTACAAATAATATTAAGGAATTACCTGCTACTACAAGCACTAAAACACAACGTAGTTCTCGTAGAAATGCGCGGCGGGAACAACGCCGTATGAACAATATAAGGAGTAATTAATAATGGCTGCTGCCAAGACAAAGAATTTTGAAACGCTTCTTGAAGCTTTGCCATATAAGGCTATCACTAAAGAGGGAGCAGGGTTTCTCCCTCCGTATCTACGGATGATGAATCATCTACTTGTTATGCTCCAAGCCATTCCTGAATCAACAGAGAAGGCTGCGAGTGAAAAGTTAGATGTGGAATTTCTAAAAAGTGAACTAACAGACGCTACAAATCATTTTAAGAATATTACATTAAATTCCTATCTAACTAATGGTATTCAATCTTCTCTCAAGAAGTTTGCTGATTTGCTAATTCTTGCTCAAACCGATCTTCCTAATTGGTCTGCCGAAAATGCCTCTAAAAACATTATTGGTATGATTAATCGCGCAATGGGTATTGCTGCTGCTATGGACCAAGAATTAATTGGTCTTACTAACTCTGATGCAGGTACACAAATCTAATGGAACGCTATATTCTTATTGGAGCAGGAGGGACGGGAAGCCATTTTATTGGCCCCGTCCTTGCCTATCTTAATCAAACTCATCGTAATGATGGTAAGAATTGGGAATTTATTATTATTGATGGGGACAATTTCTCTGCTGCAAATCTAGAGCGGCAGTTATTTGATCCTCGCTTTGTTGGCATCAATAAAGCAGAAGCGCTTGCTTCTATGTACGAGCAATATCCACAAGTAAAGTTTATGCCTATCTTTTTAGGCAAAGAGCATCTATCCGATGTTCTTATGGATAGTTCTATAGTATTTATTGGCGTGGATAATTTTTCAGTTCGTTCTTTGATTGCAGATTATGCCAAGACTATGGATAATGTTGTAATCATAAATGCAGGCAATGAAAAGCATGATGGCAGTGTACAGTTATGGGTGCGGAAAGATGGCAAGAATCTAACTCCCCCTATTACATTTGCTCATCCTGAAATTACATATAAGAGTGAAGATGATCGTAGTGCTTTAACTTGTGCTCAGGCTGCAGAATTACCTGGGGGAGAGCAATTTATTATTGCTAATATGGCAGCCGCACAGCATATGCTTACAGCATTGTGGCGTTTTCATACAAACGCATTCACAAGTGGTTGGACAGAATTACAGTTCGATTTACTTAATGGTAAAGTTGAGCATATTGATATGAGGATTATCCCTAATTGGGCTAATTAAATCTATGCGCCATTTACATAGTTTAGACCAAGTTAAACATAATTGCTCTTCTATTTTAGAATCTATAAAAGTTGGGTCGAGCCACCCTCTATTTCAGCATTTTATACTTAAACAAAAATACCAAGCGAAAATTTCTCTTTCTTCTACTAAAAAAGTCTTTTACTGCATATGTCTACAAAATTTAAATAACCCTTACTATATAAACTATATTTTGGAAAATATTACAGACGCACTTTACAAGTGCACCAATTGCCGCACAGGTAAATGTAAATGAAACATCTACATGCAATAAAAGGTAGTAATACCAAAATTTGTTGTCAAGACTATTTAGAAGCAGTAGTAGATGGTAGGCACTGTAGTAATCCAGATTGTTCTATTATTTTAGGGGATAATCACCATGAATGTCTAAATGATCCAGATAACGATATTTGGGTATCCTATTGTGAATGCCCAGATAGTCCTAAGACTATTCATTACTACTTTAA
>CAZRNW010000319.1:3266-4870 GCA_964601535.1 uncultured Flavobacteriaceae bacterium | reverse complement strand
CAGCGAAAGCATTAGTACTAATACATAGAATTAATACTAACAACACATTGAACAAACGCTTAATAATATTATTACACTTCATAATCATATAATTACTTGTTGTTTTAAAATGCTAATACAGTTAAATGATATCCTGTTAATGATGACTTAAGTTCAAATTTGTTTCCGGATTTCACAAGGTATTTCTCATATGTGAAATCCGATGAATTAAATGATGGTTTTGTATTAATATCTTTATAGTTTATTTCTACCCTTGATTTGGAATACTTTTCATCATCATTATGTAACGAAATATCATCTTCATTACAGTAATAAATAATCTTTTGAATGAAATAGGTTTTAGGATTAAAATAAAAACAGATCTGACCATAATCCGGGTAGCCTTCCTTCATAATGAATTGATAAGAATAAATTTCTCCGGATATTTTTTTAAATGTATGTGACTTACACATAAGCAGAACACTATCAAGATCCAAAGCAAGAGCAGGGTCATCATAGTCAAACGTTACTTTCTTAGGAGCGTAAACCACTTCCTTTTCTTCTTTGTCTATCATGACTGAATAATCCGGGGTGTTTATGCACTCATTATCTTCGAATTTATGATAGGTATTTTTTCCGTTTTTCTGAATTAGACCATTTTCAGTATAATAAACTTTCTGTGTGGTATAGTTTTCGAACATGTTCAACTCAAAGGTCAAAGTCATTTTGTTAACCTGCCTGTAAGCCTTATTAATTGCCAAGACATCCGATTTAAGTTCCTGACCGATACTTATGAGGGAAAAACCTAAAAAGGCTAATGTATATTTGATATTATTTTGCAACACTTGTCTTTGACTCTTTAATGGTTTTTATTCCTCTTTCAGTTTCTTTTTTCACCCGGATCAACTGCCCTTCCTCATCATATTCATAAAAAGTTGCATAATTACGTTCATCCAGTTCAGCAACCAATCTTAACGACACAGGGTCATAGACATAATTTTTAAAACTGGAGTTAATCGGCTGTTTTCTTATATCATCAAAGTAAACATCATTAGATCCGGTATTGTTCTTAAGATTAATCTCAAAGCTAAGAGCGCCTGGCGGAATATTTACTACAGCTTCAACCTTTTGCCAACCATCTATTATTTTATGCTGACTATTTGATGAAGCATTTGCATACAAACTATATGTTGTTGGTCCAACAAAAGGATAGACCACCACTACATCAACACCAGAAGAATAAGAATTTACACCAGCAAGCGACGGAAGATCTTCTTTGACCCAGAAACTGACGACGTAATCACCTGCGGTTGGTTTAAATGAACCTTGACAGGCAGCAATCCCACTTCCGCAATCCTGTACATTAATTGTAGTTGTTGCAAAAACACATGGAACTCCTGATTGTGTCAAATTATAAAGTTCAACAACATAATTTCCTGGTTGATTATATGTGTAAATAATATCTGTACTGAGAACGGTTGAATAGGTACTGTAATTAAAAGCTCCGTTAAATGAATAATCACATCCATCGCCCATATTGATATAATCTGTACCGATAGTATTACCAATGTAAGTAAATGTAATTGGTTCATTAGAACACTGTGTTGGAGATGAAACATAAAGCT
>CAZRNW010000319.1:0-3256 GCA_964601535.1 uncultured Flavobacteriaceae bacterium | reverse complement strand
TCTGTTCCTACCCATGGACAATTAAATTTTGGACAACCTGTGCCGATATTAACAGTCTGACTATAGGTATAAGTAACCGGTCCGGGTAAAACTGCTTCAAGAGTTACTACAAAATTTCCGAAAATGCCAGCATTAGCAATACTAAACAGTGGGGTAGTTGACCAAGTGTAACTACCGAAGCTAACAGACCAGGAATAAACAGCATTTGGATCCGGACATAAAGGTTTCAGAAGAAATGTTTCCCCTGCACACATGGTTGTGGGCATGGTAAAGCTCGCAGCCGAACTACAATAAGGCGTAGGAAGTGGAGAATAAAAAGCTTCGCTGGTTCCAAGAGCCGTAACGGTAGGGGCGCTAAGAGGATTTATACCTGTAAGAGTTATTGCTATTTGATCAGATGAATTAAGAGTAACAGTACCAGGTATTGGAACAGAAGCTATACCGGTTCCGGAAATAGTACCGTTTGCAAAGAACTGTTCTCCTATAAATTCAACGAAGTCACCATTTGCATTAGTTTTGTAGAAATCTACGTAGAGGTCGTTTCCCGTGGCATTTGTGATCCCTGTATAATTGTAATTTACGTTTAAATTACCGCCACTTACCGAATTTGAAGTAACGGTTGCTGAAATCGGGCTTGTTGAGTTTGTGATGGGTGAGCCAAATCCACCAGAAGAAAATATCTTACATTTTCTAACCGAAACGTTGTTAGAAATCATCACATGACCCGGTAGTTCTAAATTAGATATCTCAGTTAAAGCACAGCCTGCATTTGTGTTACCCATAACCACGAGGGAATGATATGCCGGACCATAATAAGATGTAAAGACGTAAGGATAGGTATCATTATACTTAAAAATATTACTGCCATTCATAGATAATAAATTACTGCAGTAAGGAGAACCCGATCCAATAAAACCTGTTTTTTCCTGGTTAAGATTATCGTTATGAATACTTATAAGCTGACCAATTTGTTTTTTATAGTCAAAAACATTATTAGTAACCTTCCAATCATTTTTAGGATGATAAAGTATCAAGCACTTTACATCCTGGTTATTATCAAATTCAACATCCCAATCCTTAGCCGGGGGAAACGGTTGCAAATAAATATTATTACCAATCACGCATACCCAGCCTGCATAATTGGATTGCGTTGAATTGTTTTTTATTTCCACATCCAGGAAATCAGTAAGATTAGCTGCATTGCTGACATCAATTATCAGCTGGCTTTTAAATATGTTATTGAGCAGTTTAAATGTTTTTGGAGTACTTGAGCTCTTTCTATTATGTCTTAGAATTGAACCAATTCCGTATGCAATAGGTGTAACCGGAATCGTCGTTTCATAAGTACAATTCTGGACTGTTGTGTTTATGCATGAGAGTGAATTGCTTCCAAAAAAATTATCCGTCTCCAACATCAGCGCGCAATCCAGGTACTTTACCCCGTCTACTATTAAATTTTTTATCCCTATTGCAATAGTTGAAATACTATAATTCTTAAAAATAATATTTTTGATATTTATATCTATATTTTCATTTCCATAAAAGAAAATACCATAGTTACCGGTATAGTTATATGGACCACCCACGTAATACAAACGGCCAAAACCTTGTTCAACCACTGCTGCCGGATCTTTCTGAATTGTTATTGTGCCCGATGTAGGGAAAATTGAAATATTATTCACGTTACATAAATAGGGTGCATTCATGTTAACAAGAACATACGCTCCCGTATTGGCAAGAGTTTCAGCCTGGGCAAGAATAACATCAGCGGACCCCGGATTACCTGCCGTAGAATCGGTAACCGTTAAAGTAAACTGACTGTATAGTCCATTACTAACAAACCAACTTAATACGATTAAAAATATTCTGAATCTCATAAACATCATTTGAGTAAATACTTTATTTAATTATTAGGTACCTGACAAAAACTTTTTGATGAAATCACATCTTCATTATTTTTACAAGACACAGTTCCCCAGGTAAGGTTACTGCCTGTTTTCACTTTCAAACTGAAAGTCATATTCTTACCGTAAGCAATAGGATAAGTTAAGTTATCATAACTTACATAGGTCTTATTATTTTGATGAGTTAAATGAATTATCTTATTGATTACCTCGTCTGAATCCTGACTGTTCCCCAATTTAAAATAAACCTCTTTAATCTCACTAACATTCTGACTAAATGAGACCAAAGCCATGACCATAACACTATCAGTCTTATATTTAGGCCGGTGCTCTGCATCAGCGCCAATACTTATTGGTTTAATATCCACCAAAAATCTTGTTACTGATGATTGAGAATAAAAATGAAAAGTATTCGCTATAAATAATATAAAAAGTAGTTTTTTCATATATAAATCTTAATTACGTATATTAATAACAGTTGGGCCGTTTGGATTACAACTTGCTTGGGTAGTATAAGTTACCTGAACCGTTGTACCTGGCGCCACTTTTATACTCTTTCTTCCGGTATGAGCGTATTTCTGATTTTGTGAACTCGGTTTAGAGATATAATTATTCGTTAATTTATCATAAGTGACGGTTCCGGATCCGTTGTCATATTGAATAAAACTGAAATGATCGTCTTCACAAGGATTATTATAATCATAATCTTCAAAACCATCGAAGCCTATCTGACTATATTTTGAATTAGAAGCTACGGCAGTTGGTAAGCTATTCCCATACCCATACAATGCTGCAGAGCTTCTGTTCAACGCGTCGACGTTCTCAATTTCAAAACCATATTGACTATAAGCTGTCATCTTTGATGTGAATTGCCATGCAGGATCAGTTGTTTTTGTCCAATTATATGGTGCACTTGAAACATTTGGTGTCCAGAATGGGATATAAGTATTGAATGGTCCATCCTTTCTGATATTAGTATTATCATTTTTTTTGGATTGTTCACGTCCTGTCAAATACACATAACTCGACGATGGTCTCCATATACCTTTTTGTCCTGTTAAATACGGATTTACTACTGTAGTAGCCGTAATACCGCAATTACAGAAAATACCCCAATCGTCTTTGAATTCGGCGGCACTTGTATTAATGACTTTGCTTGCATTATTCAGAACAAGATTAGTACTACTTCCAGCCGCAACCAAAGGATTGACCAATGAATTGACTTTAGCAATTGGCAAGTTCTGCTGGTTTCTATAACCAGAACGAATAATTGTTAAGAAGCTTTCGCTGCTTAAACTTAAAACTGTTCCGCTTGCATTTACAATTTGAATAGGTGAAGTTGATTTAATCCA
>CAZRNW010000318.1:0-4879 GCA_964601535.1 uncultured Flavobacteriaceae bacterium | reverse complement strand
AATTCAACCTTAATCGCCTCTCCGTAAATGTCTTTATCAAAGTTAAAAATATTTACTTCAAGTTTAATTTTTTCGTCAGTATCTGTGGTTGGATTGGTACCCACATTCATCATTCCAAAACCTTTAAATCCCTTAACCTCAACCCCTACCAGATAAACACCGTTTTTAGGAATCAATTTATCCTTGTCGCCCAAAACAATATTAGCTGTCGGAAAACTGATTTTTTTACCCAGGTTTTTACCATGTACAATATATCCGTTTATAAAATAGGTGTATCCCAAAAATTCGGCAGCCGATTTAACATCACCGGCGAAAAGCGCTTTGCGGATATTGGTAGAACTGATGTTTATGTCGTTAATTTCCTCTGCCGGAATTTCCTCAACCGAAAAATTATATTTAGAAGAATTGTCCTTAAATGTATTAATATCACCTTTGCGGTCTTTACCAAACTTGTGATCGTACCCGATAACTAAAGTATTTACATTTAATTTCCCGGCTAAAATTTCCTTAATAAAACGTTCGGGTTCAATTTGAGAGAAAGCCGTTGTAAATGGAAAAACAACAACTATATCAATATTTTCTCTTTTAATGAGCTCAAGTTTTTCATCCAAATTCGATAAAAGCTGCAGGTCTTTTTGATCGGGGAAAAGCACTTTCCGTGGATGAGGCTCAAAGGTAAAAACAACACTTTTCCCCCCTTTTTGATTCCTGATTTGTATCAGTTTCTGAAGCAGTTTTTTATGCCTTCCAAAGTTATTAACATATTTTTTATGAGATTTAAAAAAATACCTACATTTGCACCCAAATTTTAGAAACGTATTTTCATGTCAAAACAATCCGGAAAAATAACACAGGTAATCGGTCCTGTAGTTGATGTTAGATTTGATTTAGAAGGTGGCAAATTGCCCAATATTTTAGATGCATTAGAGATTGTCCGCGCAAACGGTCAAAAACTGATTTTAGAAGTTCAGAAACACGTTGGTGAAGATACCATCCGTGCGATTGCAATGGATAGTACTGATGGTTTAAGCCGCGGTACTGAAGTTATTGCTTTAGGTACAGCTATTATGATGCCAACCGGCGATAAAATTAAAGGCCGTTTATTTAATGTTGTTGGCGAAGCTATCGATGGTATTAATAAAGTGAGCAACGAAAATGGTTATAGCATTCACCGTGCTTCCCCAAAGTTCGAAGATTTATCAACTTCAACAGAAGTTTTATTTACCGGAATTAAAGTAATCGACTTAATTGAGCCTTACGCAAAAGGTGGTAAAATCGGATTATTCGGTGGTGCCGGTGTAGGTAAAACAGTTTTGATTCAGGACTTAATTAATAATATCGCGAAAGGCCACTCCGGTTATTCTGTATTTGCAGGTGTAGGTGAGCGTTCACGTGAAGGAAACGATTTATTACGTGAGATGATTGAATCCGGTATCGTAAAATACGGTGATGAATTTAAGCACTCGATGGAAAAAGGCGGTTGGGATTTATCGAAAGTGGATACTAAGGAATTAGAAAAATCACAGGCAACTTTCGTATTCGGACAAATGAACGAGCCTCCGGGAGCGCGTGCACGTGTGGCTTTATCAGGATTAACTATGGCGGAATATTTCCGTGATGGCGGAGGAACGGGTGAAGGAAAAGATATTTTATTCTTTATCGATAACATTTTCCGTTTTACACAAGCAGGTTCTGAAGTGTCAGCTTTATTAGGCCGTATGCCTTCAGCGGTAGGTTACCAGCCAACGCTAGCAACTGAAATGGGTGCAATGCAAGAGCGTATTACATCAACTAAAAAAGGTTCTATTACATCGGTACAAGCGGTTTATGTACCTGCCGATGACTTAACTGACCCTGCTCCTGCAACAACTTTCGCCCACTTAGATGCTACAACTGTATTAAGCCGTAAAATTGCCGAGTTAGGTATTTATCCTGCGGTGGATCCTTTAGATTCTACATCGCGTATCTTAACTGCAGCAGTTTTAGGTGATGCACATTATAATTGTGCTCAGCGCGTAAAAGGAATTTTACAGCGTTATAAAGAATTACAGGACATCATCGCTATTTTAGGTATGGATGAATTAAGCGAAGATGATAAATTAGTTGTATCACGCGCACGCCGTGTTCAGCGTTTCTTATCTCAACCATTCCACGTTGCTGAACAGTTTACCGGTTTAAAGGGTGTATTTGTTAGTATCGAAGATACTATCAAAGGCTTTAACATGATTTTAGATGGTAAAGTAGATGAGTATCCTGAAGCTGCCTTCAACTTAGTTGGCACTATCGAAGATGCTATTGAAAAAGGCAAGAAAATTATTGCTGAGTCTAAATAATTAAAGTAATGAAACTCGAAATAATAACACCTGATAAAAAATTATTTGAAGGAGATGTTAAATCTGCTACATTCAGCGGGTCCGACGGTTCTTTCGGTGTTTTAAGCAACCATGCGCCCATGATTGCAACTTTAAAAGCCGGAAATATTGAGATTACCGAAGATTCGAATAATAAACAGTCTTTCCCTGTTAAAGGAGGGGTTGTTGAAGTTCTTAAAAATAAAGTAATTGTATTAGCCGAATAATTTTGGCACCATATTTGTAAATAAAAGGGAAATTGAAAGATTTCCCTTTTTTTGTATCTTTCTTTTTGTAAATTGTAGTGTTAAATTAAAACCATCATCCCATGAAAACAGGATTAAGGCTCCTATTATTTGCCTCATCATTTTTTATGATGTCGCACCTAACAGCTCAGAATTTCAGCGGAAACGATATCAGAAACGTTTCCCTCGATTTAATTCCTGAGTTAAATCTCCAGAACAAAGTTTTATTTATTAATGTGTGGCAGTCGTCAGATATTGCATCCCGCGAAAACAATAAAGAATTTTTAAGGGTTAGCTCCATTTATGAAAAAGCTAAATTAAAAAATGGTGCGGCCGGTGTTGCGTTCATTAATCTTAGTATTGATAGCGAATTATATAACTGGATTATTTCTACAAAAAAAGATTCCCTTATTTCTAATTATAATCTCGAAAATACAACAGGAAAATATAAATCACTCGCTAATTATTTCGATGGTAAAACGGGGAATATGATAATCGGTAACGACGGAACCATTATAGCCCGCGATATTAAAAAAGAAGATTGTTTTAATTTATTCAAATCATTAATCACCCGGTAATATTTACATCCCATGAAAAAAATTATCTACATACTTGCCGGGCTTTGTTTCTTTACCGTAACAAAAGCACAGGTAACAGCAAAAGATTGTACAGCCGCAGTAAACGTTTGTACGAGTAACTCATTTTCAGTAGCACCTGCAGGCGGGGGTTTTACTGATTTCACTACAGGCTCTACAATTTCTAATCCTACTTCAAATCCACCGGGAGTTGTTCCTGCCGGAGGATTCGGATGTTTAAAAGCAGGTGAATTAAATCCAACCTGGATGATTATTAATATTCAGACACCCGGAACTCTTGAGTTTTCGATGGGTGCAGGTACCGGTCCCGGCGCACAATCCGGTTGTTACGATTGGATTATGTGGCCTTACAATGCATCAACTTGTTCAGGGATTAATGCAAACACACAAGCACCTATACGCTGTTGCTGGAATGCAATGTGTTCTGGCGGTACCGGATTAGCATCTGCCGCTAATCTTCCGGCGGGCGGATCGGCATTAGATTATGGTGCTCCAATTAATGCCAACTGCGGCGATAGATTTATTATGTGTTTTTCGAATTACAGCAGTGTAAGTACTTTGGTTCCCTTAAACTTTTTTGGGACGGCTGTTGTTTCTTGTTCGCCATTATCTACTACACTCGCAATTAATAATTCCTCTATTTGTCCGGGTGGAGTTGCAACATTATCTGTAGCCTCTTCACCTGGCACAACGTATACCTGGCAACCGGGTGGACAAACAGCTCCTTCGATAACGGTTTCGCCTTTAGTAACTACTAATTATACTTTATCGGCTACAAATGCCTGCGGTACTTTTTCTGGAACTGCATCGGTAGTTGTTTCTCCCGCTATGAGTTTGTTTTTCACAAACACAAATGGCACTTGCGTTCCTGCTACCTTAGGTTCTTCAAGCGTAAGTGTAGTAGGTGGCAGTTCTCCTTATACTTATTCATGGTCTCCTGTAGGTGGAACTTCTGCTTCAGCCACAGGTTTAACAAGCGGAACTTATTCAGTTATAGTAACAGATGCATTAGGTTGTTCAGTAACTGGAACAACAAGTGTTTTTGCCCCTGCCCCATTTAGTTTTTCATTAAGTGCTGGTTCAAATAGCCTTATAACGTGTACAAATAATTCCGTTGTTATTACTGCCAGCTCTAGTTCAACATTAAGCAACGTTACTTACACCTGGACCGCTCCGAGCAGCGCAACCGCAACAGGAACTTCGTTTACCGCAACAGCGCCGGGTACCTACACGGTTGTGGGGGGTGACCAAACCGTTGGTTCATGTACCGATACGCAGTCAATTGTTATATCTCAAAATGGTACGATACCTTCAATTGCGGTAAATCCAACTTCAACTCAAACCATTATTTGTAATGGAGCATGTGCACAATTTACTGCAACCACCAGCGGAACTGCTAATATTATCGGAACTTGGGATGGCCCGAGCGGACAAGTTGTACCTCCTACAGGAACCCCAATGTTATTATGTGCGAATGCACCTGGCACATATACTGCTAATTTCTGCAGTACAATAAGTGGCTGCTGCGCCACACAAACAGTTGCAGTTGTATCAAATACTTCTGTACCTACTCTCAGTATTAATGTCGCCACTTCAAACGGATTCACCATCAATTGTACTAATCCGAATGTAGTTATGAATGTTAACTCCAGTGGTACTTGTGCGCCTATTGGGTACACATGGACTC
>CAZRNW010000317.1:0-4883 GCA_964601535.1 uncultured Flavobacteriaceae bacterium | reverse complement strand
TATCTTAGATAAATAGAAGCTATTACTAGATAATACTTTACTGATTGCATTGTGACTACTTATAATTCTTTTCTTGGTCAAATAATAGACATCTTTCGTCTTCCCTATTCATTGCGTCATTCCAAGGTGCAATTCTGTATGATTTTATCCCCACGTCTAATACGACCCAAATCACGTTGCTTTCCCAATATTCTGAGATATTTTGTTCCAAGCAATCCCCGACTCCGTATTGTGGTTTAATTTCTTTCGGTTTTAAAAGCATGTGGAAGGTATAGGTCATAAATCCTAACCACAAAACAACAATGAATAAAACAAGTTTCATAACCAATTCAAAGACTTAGAGATAATAGGTAATTCTTTTACAAAAATTTCTTTACACTTTTCTGCAATTTCTCTATGTTCGAGTTGGGTGCCTTTTTCTGTGCGTAGTTCAATATAATGAATCCAGGAACGAATTGTTCCATTCATATATAGTTTTGAACTGGTAGATTCTGGTAGTAAAAATCTAGCACATTCTTTAGCAATTCCTTTTTGAAGCGCTTCATGATAAAGTTCGTGTGCTTTTGTAGTGAGTTCTTCTTGTTTACCTAAGAACCAGTCTTGCACATCTTCTGGTAAATCGTCTGTGCTGTTTTGGCGATTCTTTGTATCTTGACGTCTTGCTCCGTAGTATTCGAAATCGACACAACTTTCATATCGTTGGGAAAATTCCTGGAAAGAAAAAGAACGGTGCCTTAAAATTTGACGGGCAATAGACCTAGACGTACAAATTTCTAAGGCCATGTTACACATTTCAAACGGAGACCAGTGTTTGTTAGTTATAAGATACTTGATAAGTTTTTCGTGTTCTGGGTTATCCTGATTTGGCGATGAAACTCTTGCCATGTAGGCAATGAGTTTTTCTGTATTTGGTGTAATGTGGATTAGTTTAATCACAGAATTATCTTCCCTTTATTTGTCATCATCCCAATCTTTTGGTCTTCTTTATTATCTCCAAATACTACGATAACGCTTGGAAATGGCGCACTATCTTTTGCTCCAACAAATTTCAATCTTCCCTGAACAAAATATATTTCGGAAGCATTTAACATACAAGCTTTGAACCACTTTGTGTCGGTTCTAGAAGGAAGAAGACAAACTACTCTTGCTCCTTTTTGTGATTCTTTGATAGCCTTATCAACCCATTTTCCAGTAATTCCTCTTCCGTAAGGCGGGTTCATCCAACATAATGGGTTATCTGAAATCGGCGGCATACCCAGATATGGCATTTGATAACTACACCAATTATTTTTTAACCCATCAACAAAATCATGGGTATCATAACCAAAGTAAGTATCGGCTTTATTGGTGTTAAATGTCGCACAGACATCTAGCTCAAATTTGCCAAACAATTTCTCTATTGCTTGAAAAAAATCATTTGGTGTTTCCCAGTCGTCTTTTTCAGAAGAAAAATGCACTTTATTAAATTCCCTGTGTTTCTTTGTTATTTTTTTAGGTGTTATGGTGGACTGAAATCCTGAACCGGTATAAATAACTTTTGAAACGTCTAATTTTACTTTCTTACTCATTTTCTACTCTAAACAAGAAATTTCTTATATTTTCATAGGCCGGATCAATTTCTAGGTGCGGTAAACCTTGAAGTAATTTCACTGCTTCTTTTTCAAATTTTCCTGGACTTTTTAAATAACCAAGTCGTTCTGATTCAATATCTCTAAGATCCATTGCAGCATCTGCAGTTCCGTGCCAGTCTTCTTCCTGA
This sequence comes from uncultured Flavobacteriaceae bacterium, assembly GCA_964601535.1. GTDB lineage: Bacteria > Bacteroidota > Bacteroidia > B-17B0 > Aurantibacillaceae > JAHEYG01. Next base: position 3,124 of record CAZRNW010000317.1, on the reverse strand, counting down.
ACTTTCAATAACAAATAATCAATCATTCTTTTCTTGCGTTCTTCTAATTGCTTAAGATAATTATCCATTAATTGGTTTCCATTGTTCGTGTCGCAAACATTTTGCGTCTTTATTTAAACAATAAAGCCATTCTGGTAATTCTTTCTTCGTAACTTCAATAGTTGTATTGTTTGTCATAATCCAGGACTTTTCCATTCCTAGATTAACCCAATAACCTTTTAAAACAAACTTATCTTGTTGTTCGTCTTGATTTGTTACGTAAAAACAAACGTCTTTATGAAGCTTATGTTTTATAGCTTTACCGGTCATTTTTATTTTCTAAAACAATCAAATCTTCGTCAGAACCATACCAGCATTTTTTGTAAAACGCGCAACGCCAATCGCCGTCCCCGCAAGCCGATAGATTCGGGTTGAAGACATTTTTCTTAATCCCATCGTTCGCTTCATCAAATACAGACATCACAAGATTTTCTGCTTGCTCAGAAACGGTGTTTAATATTACCTGAATTCGTCCTACTGGGTCAATAGTTTCTTTCCACATTCCATTACAACGTTCTACCAATCCATCCGGACCATCAACTTCGTTAGGACAAGTCTTGTGTCTTCCCCCGCTTCCGTTAAACCCGCATTTTTCACAAACCTTCTTCTTATTTTTATCCAACTGTTTATACAATACAATAAACCCAACTCCGTCAATCTTGTATTCGTCTTTTGTAATATGATAATACAGGATTAACTGTTGACTTCTCATTGCGGAATCGTCTTCATATTCCATTGAGGATGTCTTATGGTCAATAATATACCGTTTTCCGTCGTCCATTTCCAAAATAGCGTCTACCCACCCGGTAATTTTGTCGCCTTCTTGGTTTTCTAGGGATATGTGTTTTTGTACTTCAATAACATTTTTAATGCGTGGAACAATTTCCTTATTATATCCTTCTAGTAATATAAGTCCTTTATTTTTAAGACAAATCCAATGACCGTAGTTATAAACTCGTTTTTGGTCTTCCGTTAATCCTTGAAATCCTTTTTCTTTTTTAAGCTCGCGATAAAAAGCCGTTAATTGCTTTAAAGACTTGTCTGTATCTAGGTTAAATTTTGTCTTGTATTGTTCTTGGAATTTCTTCTCGTCTTCTTCAAAGATTAGATCGCCGTCATAATCTTTTTGGGCGTATACAACATTTGTCGCATAAGGAAGATAGGTTCCTACGTTATTAATTTCTTGAAAGCGAAAAGCCTTTTCGAACATTGCTTTTGCTTCTTCGTAATTTTTTGACGTTAGAAGAGTGTTTAAGGCTCGGTCTAGGGCTGAGCCAAAAAGAAGCGCGCCTGAAGTAGTTTTTGAACGTAGGCGCATTTTATAATGGTAGTAGTATTTTCTGCCGCATTGTGAGTATTGGTTGACAGCAGAATGCGAGATTTTATTTTGCATAAGGAATTTCTACGGGTTGTGGGTATTTCTCTGCGTAATGAATATCTTCTGTAAAAACTAACATTGTTCCGCCAGATAGAAGACATTTAACGGTTGCGGTTGTTTTAAAATTCATTCCTCCAAAGAAAGTCTTTTTAAACCAACTCGGTTGATGGATTTGTAAAACTTCAATAGGATGAATATATTGTACCCAACATGCTTTGTTCGGATGGTGTAATTTTTCTTCAATTATATAGGCTTTATTCTTCATTAATTATTATCTCACAATACGACATTGATTTAAGGCGGATAACTCACAACGTATTTTTGATCGAGTTGATTTATCTAGACTATAGTTCAAACAAGACTCCTGCTCAGCACTTACACAATCTTCATTCCAAATGGTTTCCTTGTGCTTTTCGTGCTGGTGGGAGTTCCTAGATACGGCTGCTAAAAACATTAAAAACCAAAAACTATTCATTTTGATCTCCTTCCGTTGTTTGCTTCTCTAAAAGTCTTAATCTTCTTTTTTGAAGGCTTCCCGTTCTTTGTATAGAATTGTGGGATAATTAGAACTGGCTGAATAAGCGACATATTTTGTCCGCCGTATCTAACATAATCCAATTGACCGCCGTCAATCATAGCTTCGTTTGGACATCCGCACGTTTTACAATCATATCTGTGGTAAGAAATGAGCACTTTTCCGCAGCACAAACAAACTAGTCCTTCGTGGCTGTATTTCCATTGAAAATTACGTTGAATTGGCAACTGAGGTTTCTGTGCGCGAGCCTTCTTATGAACTTCTTCTAATTCTTCAGCCATTTTCTTAATAGCCTTGTCCACCTCCGCTACTGATCCTTGGTAAAAACTGCTTCTTCTTTCCTTCTTATCTGCCATTTAGAAAATCCTCCACAAAAATAATAACAGTTACAATACAAAAGAAACCGAGTTGTAACCAAGTACATTCTTGATTTTCTTCGATGGTTTCAACCCAATGTGTTCTATTATATGGTTTCATGCTTTTACACACCATTCAGAATGTGTCGTTGCTCCAATACTTTCTGCACCGCACTCACATTTCAACGCTTTCTTTTCCGCAGCACGCAAAACCCCAATAGGAATAGATTCTCCTTGTTCTTGATGATACAAAGGATGCGTTGTTTTATATTCCGGACAGCTTTGTTTATGGGTAATTCCCGGTCCGCCGCAGGAACAACTTGTCAAGTGTTGTCGTATCAAATAATCTGTATGTTCTAGAATATGTTTAACAAATCTATCCTTTTGTTCTTCTGTTAAAGAAGAGGTATTATCTGCAAAGTATTTTTGGTGGGATAAAGTGTGACCAAAATGATCTTGAAAATTATCAACTTGAACCGATTTTCCTTCTAAAAGACGTTCGTTTTCAATGTCCATAATACTTTTGGTAGCAGGGGATTGGTGTCCAATACGTTTTGTGACTTTGTTGGTGTTATTAATAACAAAGTTTTTATATTCTTTTGTTGCGTCTAAAAATTTATCATTCTTAACTAGTGGAATGTTATTAATGTGCTCGACATTCTGAGGTTTTTCCTTGTAAAAGCTATCAATCTTACCTTCCTTTACAACAATATATCCCGGTTCGTCAATCACTATCCAATTGGAAGTAGTTAATGATTTATAACCATCTGGGGGATAATGAGCAAAACTCCCATTTTCAAAAAATTCATAATAACC
>CAZRNW010000316.1:0-4887 GCA_964601535.1 uncultured Flavobacteriaceae bacterium | reverse complement strand
ATTGTCAGACCTGGCTGGCACATAAAGCAGCTTCTTACTTATCTTCTGAGTTAGGCACAAAAGTTGAAATTGATAAGGTAAAATTACATTTCATAAAGACTGCGGAACTTGAAGGCGTTTTTATTGAAGGGGCACAACATGATACTTTGCTTTACAGTAAATCTATTTCGGTTGAATTAAAGGATTTCGATTATTCGAAACAAATCATAAAAATTTCTGAAGTAAAAATCAGTAATACTAAAGCTGCCATTGTTAAGCATGAAAAAAATGAGGATTTTAATTTTCAGCACTTCGTTGATTATTTTGCTTCTTCAGATACAAGTTCTTCCGGCCCGCTGAAATGGAAAATTGGTTATGGCAAATTAATTTTAGAAAACATTGATTTTATTTACAGAAACGAAAGAAAAAATACAGTTGTAGAAAATAACATGAATTACAATAATATTCATGTGAGCAATATTTATGGCGAAGTAAGTAATGTGAAAATTTCAGAGAATAAAGTTTTCGCTACCATAAAAGGCTTAAAGTGTAAAGAGCATTGCGGATTGGTACTGCATGATTTTAATGGCAATGTGAAAGTTTCCTCAACGGAATTAACTTGCATGAATTTAAATTTAAGAACCGAAAACAGTGTTGTTAAAGGCGGCTTTTCGTTTTATTACAAGAGTTGGGAGGATTATAATGATTTTATTAATAAAGTCAGGATAAGATCTGTGCTTGTAGATACAACGCGGATTAATTTTAAGGATATCGCTTATTTCGTTAAAGAATTAAACGGATTGAAACAACAAATTTATTTTAGTGGTGGTGTTAAAGGGTATATCAAAGATTTAAAAGGCGATAACATTAACTTATTGTTTGAAGACCAGACTAAATTTGCCGGGAATTTTGTTATGAGGGGATTACCGGACATCAAATCTACCTATCTTCATTTTGATGTAAAAAATTTATGTTCCAGTAAAAAAGACTTGGATAAGATTCCTACTTATCCTTTTTCGGAAGGGAAGCATTTGAATTTGCCTGCTGAGTTATCACGTTTAGGTGTGGTTACGTTTAAAGGGAAATTTAACGGCTATGTTGATGATTTTGTATCTGACGGAATATTTAACACAGCCCTTGGTAACTTGTTTACAGATTTGCAAATGCAGATTGACACGGTGAAAGATGTAGTAAGTTATAAAGGGAAATTAGCCTCCGATCATTTCAATCTTGGTAAACTAGCCGGCTTGCCGAATCTTGGCGCTTTATCTATTAATTCAACTATTAAGGGGAAAGGAGTTACTCTAAAAGAGGTAGATGCTGAGCTGAATGGCGTTATTCACAGCATTACTTTCAAAAATTACGCCTACCAGAATATAACACTTAGCGGGAACGTGAAAAACAAAATCTTCAAGGGGAAATTCGTTATGAAGGACAATAACGCTGACCTGGATTTTGATGGCAAGATTGATGTGAATAATAAAATTCCTGAAATGGATTTCATTTCTACCATAAATAAACTGAACCTTAAGCGTCTCGGATTAATTGAAACAAAAACGGATGGCGTTATTTCATCGCAATTATTTATTAATCTGAAAGGCGATAATATTGATAATGTTTCAGGATTAATTAATATCGACAACATTATTTACAAAACGGAAGAGAAGGAATATAAAATCAGCACATTTAATCTGGCGCTTGAACAGGGCACTGACGAAAAGGATATCAAGCTTACTTCCAATATTTTTAATCTAGGCGTTAATGGTCCCTTTAAAATCTCAAATCTTGGCCCGGCTTTCAATCATTTTTTATTTATCTATTATCCTGCTTTTTTTCCTGAAGCTAAAAGTAAAATTGCTTACACCGATAAATTCAAATATAAACTCACCATTAAAAAATTTAACACCATCCGTGATCTTTTTGTGAACGATCTAATGGTTAGTCAGGGCTCTGTATTCGAAGGTGACTTTGATGCTACAAAGAATATTCTGAATCTTAATGTAAAATCTGATTCTATACGTTACAAAACGGTGAAATTTAATAATAATAAAGTTGAGTCTTATTCGCAAAACAACAAAATTAACCTTGTATTTAAGTCCGACCATATCGATTTAACCGACAGTATCAGTCTGAAAAATTATTTCATGTATTTTGTATCGAAGGATAAAAACACAAAATTCAATGCGGAGTGGGATAATAAAACGACCCCAAAAAACGCAGGGAAGCTTGCCGGAAAAATGTTATTTGAAAATCATCTGGCTATTTTAACTTACGATAAAATATTTTTAACGGCACATGACAGTACCTGGAATATGATAGCTTCTGACACTACAACCATCGATTCGTCAGGTGTTGTAAAAGTGAGACCATTAATTTTTGCCAATGGAAATCAAGGCATTTCAATTTACGGTGGACTTTCAAATAAACCCGGAGATAAACTGGCTTTTGATTTACGGAATTTTGAATTAAATCAATTGAGTCCGTTTTTTGGCAGCTCGTTGAAGATTGAAGGAAAATTAAACGGACAATTCGCCTTGCATAATACTTTAAAAAATCTAGCCTTCAGCAGTGATCTTGCTTTTGATAAATTAAAAATAAATGATAAAAATCTTGGTTATGGCGAATTAAAAGCTGAATACAATAATACAGACAAATATTTGTACCTCGATGGTTATACATCGGTTGGTATGCAAAATTTATTGGGAGAAAAAATTAAAAACATCAGCTTCTCAGGGTATTATTACATGAATAAAAAAGAGGAGAGTCTGGATATAAATTTATCGGCGCAGCCCGCTAATCTTACTTTATTAAATCCGTATTTAGCAGGCATTATGACTTTGAATTCAGGATTGGTTACGGGTGAAGGGAAAATAAACGGAACTCCTGAGAACCCTAAAATAACCGGGAAATTCAAAATTCTTAAGTGTGATTTGAAAGTTGATTATCTTAATGTTGTTTACGGATTGAAAGGAGATATAGAAGTTTTTCCTGACCAAATCAGTTTTCAGGATATAACCATGACGGATGATGCGAATAGAAAAATACCGCCCGCTGTATTAAATGGAAATATATTCCATAACAATTTCAAAAACATGCAAATTGATTATGATATCAATTTCACAAATATGCTTGTGCTTAACAAAGTAAACGACGGAAAAGAGCCTTTTTATGGTAAAGCGTACGCAACGGGTCGTTTCGGTATTTATGGTTTCCTGAACAATATAGCCATGGAAATAAAAGTAAAAACCGAGAAAGGAACTACTTTCACTATTCCGCTGGATGGTCCTGCGGAAGTTTCTGAAAATAATTTTATCCGTTTTGTCAGCCGCGACACAATCAAAAAGGTGAAGGAGGAACACAAGTCGGGTTTTACATTAGACATGGCGGTGCAGGCAACACCTGATGCGGAAGTTCAGATTGTACTGGATGCAAAAAGCGGGGATGTTATCAAAGCAAGAGGCAGAGGCGATATTGATTTAAAAATAAGTAATCTTGGAAAATTTGACATGTTTGGTGAATACCGTTTAAGCAGTGGTGAATATTTATTTACGCTAGAGAATGTAATCACCAAAAAATTTGAAATCCAGAAGGGAAGCACCATTGTTTGGAGTGGAAGTCCGTATGCTGCTGAGATCGACATTACGGCTAATTATAAACAACGCGCTTCAATTGCTCCTTTATTTCCGCTTGATACTACAGGAACTTATAAGCGTCGGATTCCTGTGGATTGTAAATTGTTGATGAAGGATAAATTAATGTCGCCCAATATTTCATTTGCTATTGATATGCCGACGCTTGACGAAAACACGTCTTCAAAAATTCAAAGTATTTTAAATGATGAAACAGAACTAAACCGTCAGGTATTTTCATTACTCTTGCTAAAGAGTTTTGTTACGCCCTTGCAGTACGCGCATGGCGGCGGAATTTCAGCAGGTTCAGCCATTGCGGCTAACGGAACAGAAATGTTATCGAACCGATTGAGCGGATGGTTGAGTGGTTTGACTAAACAAGTCGATATTGGTGTGAATTACCGTCCCGGCTCTCAGGTTAGCAGTGAAGAGTTGGATATCGCGCTCTCTAAACAATTAATGAATAACCGTTTGTCTATAGATGGAAATTTTGGTTTCAATAATAATCAAACAACCAATTCGAGTGGATTAATTGGTGATGTTAACCTTGAGTACAAATTAACTGAAGACGGCCGTTACCGTGTGAAAGGATTTAACCGGAGTAATGATAACACCCAGGTAACAACGCAGGGCGGACCGTTCACACAAGGTGTAGGTGTATTTTACAGGGAAGAATATGAAACCTGGGCTGAATTGTACAGGCGATACATTAAGAAGATGAAAAAGACGCCGAAGAAAACTGAAACTACAACTGAGGTTCCGGGCCCTTGACAAGCTCAATGGTAATTTGTACATTTACTATACAATTTAATTACATTTCATGAAAGCAAAGTATCTGATAATAGTTATATTATTTATTGCTTGCTTTTCTTTTTCCCAAAAAACAGATTCGCTAAAGAAAGATCTGAATAAAGGCTGGTACTTCGGTCCGAATAGTTCTTATTGTGCGATCAATGGTTTCTATAGTAAGTATTATGGAAACAATATTCCTTTCCCGGTTAACCTGTTTACTTATTCAATAGGTGCCGATTGGTTATATGCTTTTGGAAGAAAACACACTTTGAACTTTGGAATTCATTATCAGGAGATACGCTTTTCGTATGCGTTTCAATGGAGAATAGATACAGTTTATAATCCAGATAAAGTAAGTACTGATTATAGAGGTACAGAAAAGTATCTAATGTTACCTATTCACATGAATTTTTGTTTATCTAAAGGAAAAATTTCACCTTATATTATAACAGGATTTTCGCCAATGATATTTCTGAGTCGAAAATCT
>CAZRNW010000315.1:0-4898 GCA_964601535.1 uncultured Flavobacteriaceae bacterium | reverse complement strand
ATTGGTTGTAGTGTTTCCGCTGAAATTATAAATTGGTCCGGTTACATTACCCGGCTGCCAGATATAAGTATTAGCACCACTTGCTGTTATTGCTGTTGTTTGTCCCGCACAAATTGTTCCGCTTGTTGCAGTAACTGTTGGTAATGGGAAGAAAGTTAAATTAATATTTGCAGTAGCCGGACAATTATATGCATCAACAGCATTCATTGTATACATAAAATTACCTGCATTTGGTTCGTTAACTGAATAAGAACTTGAAGACGGACCGGATACCCAATTATAGGTGTAAGGTCCGGTACCACCTGCTCCAATAGCATTAATATTAATCGGTGTATTTGCACAAGCAGATAATGTTGAACTCACAATCGATACTGAGAATGCAGTAGGTTGTGTAATTTGTGTTGAGTTAATATTAGAACAACCATTGGCATCTGTAACAGTACAAGAATATGATCCAGCTGCAAGATTTGTTGCTGCCTGTGTGTTTTGTGAAGGAATTGTACTCCAATTGTAATTGTATGGTGAAGTACCAACTGTAACATTAACAGTAGAGCTTCCTGTACTTAATCCATTACATGTAACATTGCTTCCGCTAAAACTAAATACCGGTAATGGATTAATTACAACAGTATGCGTTGTGCTGGCAGTACATGTTCCTGAGCTAACCAATAAAGTATAAACTCCGTTTGCAGCTGCAGTTACATTATTAATTACAGGATTTTGTGCGGCACCTACATAACCCGGTCCGCTCCATGCATAACTTGCACCACCGGTTCCGAATAAATTTAATGTGTTACCTGCGCAAACCGGACTATTACTTGTGATTACAGGGTTTGGTAAAGGATAAACCGTTACGTTTGAAACCGCAGTAGCAGTACAACCCGCAGCACTTGCTGCAATTAATGTATATGGCCCTGACATTCCTAAAACGGCACTTGGAATACTAGGATTCTGTAAATTAGAACTAAAGCTCATAGGACCTGTCCATGTATAAGTCGAAGCACCGCTTGAGGTTAAATTGATGGTTTGATTAACACAAGTTCCAGGATTATTTACTGTTAATACAGGTGTAGGATTAACAATAACATTTGTATTTGCATTATTCACACAACCATTCGCATCAGTCACTGTAACTACATAATTACCTGTATGCGCTACCTGAGCATTCGGAATTGTTGGATTCTGAAGATTAGAATTAAATGCAGGACCTGTCCATGTATAAGTTGAAAATGCACCAACATTTAATTGAATTGTTGTACCAGGACAGTATGGTCCGGTATTCGATGCAGCAGGAGTTGGCAATGCATTTACAGTTACAGCAGTTGTAGCTGTTGCAGTACAAGTTCCTATAGAAACTAAAATTGTATAATTACCGGTCATAGCTGCAGTTGATGCAGCGATTGTTGGATTTTGTGCATTCGAGCTGAATGAAGGGCCTGTCCAAGTGTAACTTGTAGCAGCAGGAGCATTTAATTGAATTGTTGCGCCGGCGCAATAAGGACCTGTATTAGATGCAGAAGTAGTTGGAGTTACAACCGAAACGTTAACGGTTCCGCTTGTTGAACAACCTGCAGCAGTAACTGTAACAGTATACACACCTGCATTAGTTGTTGCAGCCGAAGGTACAGTTGGATTTTGTAAGGTTGAACTAAATGATGCAGGGCCAGTCCATGAATAAGAAGTACCACCTGAAGCAGTTAAATTAATCGGGCTGTTTAAACAAACAGGACTATTACTTCCAACAACAGGAACAGGCATAGGATTTACTAAAACCTGAGTTGTAATTGTAGAAACACAACCAGCCGCGTTTGTTCCGCTGATTGAATATACTTGTGTAGAAGGCGGTGTTGCAACAACATTAGGACCGCTTGTTGTATTTAAAGTTGCACCGGGCGACCAGGTATAAGTTAAAGCACCTGCCGCTGATAAATTTGCTGATGAACCTGCACAAACTGTAGCACTCGCTGAAGTAATTGTTGGTCCGGCAGCAGCGTTAATTGCAATAGTAGCTGTTCCCTGGTTACAACCTGTAGCGTCTTTTACAGTTACTGTATAATTTCCTGTTGGAACTGAAGAAACAGACTGTGCATTTCCACCTGTTGGACTCCATGTATAAGTATAAGGACCAGTTCCGCCAACAACGTTAGCTGTTGCAGAGCCTGCAGAACAAGAAGAAGAAGTTACCGGTGTAATAGTTAATGCAGGAGAAGAACATACTAAACAAGCTGTGCGGTAATACAAACCTGCTGCAACAAAGTTATAGCAGTCACTTGCATTACTGAATCCGTAAGTTGCACTGGTTTGGCCGGCAACAGCAGGAGCACCGGGTTGTTGAATATAATCCCATACTTTATTGCTTGCAGCAGGATATGTATAATTAGCAGTAGCTGAATTTAAATTAATAGGTGTAGCAGCAATTGCCTGAAGATCGGAAACGATTACGAAATTTTGAGTAGAGCCGGCAGTAACTGCACCACAAACATTGAAACCGGTTATTGCATTTGTAATTGAACCACCTGAAACTTCACGGCAACCATCACCAATTACCATGTGTCCTGTAAAAGTTTGAGAAGGATCTGCATAAATAATAATTAAAGTAGCACCGTCCATATCATTTGGCTGGGTACCTAAGCAAGGAATACCGCTTAAATTGTAAGTTCCGTTACCGGTAATACAAGATGTAACATCGGCGCGGTAATTATAAGTTCCAGAATAACCCCAGCATTTATCAGTGTGGGTACCAATCATTGTCATCGGATATGTATTAGATGCTAAAGCCGGATTAACAATCGTAGCATTAATCGCTACACCATTACCTGAACCTCCAACATATAAAAACGCTTTTACTATCTGAAAACAAGGAGGGATACCGGCAATCACCATTGCTGCAGGCTGCAAAACACCTTTCTGAACAGTCATACCGGTAAATGCTCGTTGATTTAAACGCACTGAAGCAGTTGTAAATCCTAAACCGCATTGGGTAACCGTATAAGAAGTTGCAATAGTTCCGTTACCGTTTTGTACTGTATTCGGACTACCCTTTTCATTTGAAGGTGTGCTCGAACAATTTTCGCAAGGTACACCACCCCACTGTTGTTGTTTTGTTACTTGGGCAGTTAAAAAACTAAAGCTTAATAAACTTGCACAAATCAGTAAGGTTTTGAATGAATTTTTCATGGGATGCGGTATATAGGTGAAAATATTTTTTATTTATTCCAAAGGTATGATAACCAGAATAATTTAGGTCAAAAACGCCTAATAATAAGGCTAGTTTTACTCAAAATAAAGGGCATTTTACCATAAAGTAAGAATGAGTGAATAAACTAAATGCATTTTAGAGATTTTTTGGTCAATTTCGATTAATTGGATTTAAATTAGTAATTTATTTATCGCTTATGCCAAAGAACCCCGCTTCAGAATTCCAGCTTTTAAAAACTATGTGCGCTATTCATGCTCCTTCCGGTAACGAAGGTCCCATGAAAGACTTCGTTTTAAAGTACATTCAGAAAAATAAAAAAAAATGGAAACATCAGCCAGAAATATTTCATGGAAAGGGTTTTCAGGATTGTATCATTTTAATTTTCGGGAAACCACGAACCGCAGTTTTTGCGCATATGGATAGCATTGGTTTTACCGTGAGATACGGAAAGCAATTAGTTAAGATTGGTGGTCCGGTAACCGAAAACGGTTTTGATTTAGTTGGTAAAGACAAAAAAGGAAAAGCCGAAGTCAAATTAAAAGTCATAAAAGAAAAAAGCGGTTATCAGAAACTTGAATATGTTTATAAACGAGATTTAGAAAGGGGAACAGAACTTACATTTAAACCGCACTGGCGTGAAGACAAAAATTTTGTTCAATGCTGTTATATGGATAACCGCCTGGGAGTTTATAATGCTCTGAAATTAGCTGGAACATTAAAAGACGGAGCTATCGTTTTCAGTTGTTGGGAGGAGCATGGTGGAGGAAGCGTTTCTTTTTTGCAAAAATTTTTAGCAGAAAAATACAATGTCTCCCAAGCATTGATTTCAGATATTTCATGGATTTCTGATGGTGTTTTTGCCGGGAAAGGAGCGGTGATTTCCATGCGCGACAGTTTAGTGCCAAGAAGAAGTTTCATTGATAAAATAATAAAAATTTCATCTAAACATAAATTGCACTATCAGTTAGAAGTGGAAGGCAGCGGCGGCAGTGATGCAAAAGAATTACAAATGGCGGAATATCCCTGGGACTGGTGTTTTATAGGAGCGGGAGAACAAAATGTGCATTCACCCAACGAAAAAGTACACAAAAAAGATATTGAAAGTATGTTAGCGCTTTACAAAATGCTGATGAAAGAATTATAATTAAAACAAAGACAATGAAAAAATTAAATGTACTTTTCTTTACACTCTGCACATTATTGTTGAGTACAAAAAACAGCACTGCTAATTTTATCAGCGCAAATCCTTCTAACTACACAACATTTTTAGGCGGATTAGTGGCGGGTGATACATTATTTCTTGCCCCAGGAACTTATACCAATAATTTAACTTTAAACAACCTGAATGGAACTGCTGTAGCGCCCATTGTCATAATGGGAAGTCCGAATTTATATACAACTATTTTCAATGCACAATCTTGTTGTAATACCATCAGCATTACAAAATGTTCTTACATCGTCATAAGAAGATTGCAATTAAATGGATTGAATCTGCCAGTTGACGGCGTTAAAGGCGAAGGCACTTATGCAAATTGGGCACACCACATTACCATTGAATATCTGAATATTATTAATTACGGAAATAATCAGCAGATTGTTGGGATAAGCACAAAATGCCATGCCTGGGACTGGATCATCCGTAAAAACAGAATCATTGGGGCAGGAACAGGTATGTATTTAGGAAACTCGAATGGAGATC
>CAZRNW010000314.1:0-4940 GCA_964601535.1 uncultured Flavobacteriaceae bacterium | reverse complement strand
ATTAACAGGTTTATCCCAGCCATCACCATTTTTCTTACACATCCAAACATCTTTCCCGCCTTGTCCGCCCGGCATATCAGATGAGAAAAATAAATAATTACCATCCGGACTAATACTCGGGTGTCCCACAGAATACTCATCGCTGTTGTATTGGAAAGCTTTAATATTTCCCCATTTAGAATCGTGACCCGTTGCGAAATAAATTTTAGCACGGTTTACATAATTGGGATCCTTTTTCGCTTTATAATCAACACGCGTAAACAATAAAGTTTTTCCATCGGATGTAAAACTTACAGGACCATCGTGATATTGACCGTTAATTTTTCCTGAGAATGATTTTTGTCCCGATGCTTTTTCGGTATTTATTTTCGAAACGAAAACGTTCATGTAAGGCTCGCCGTTCATTTCATCAACGGTGTACTCAAAGAAATCACTTTGCTTTTCAGCAACGTAAACCAATTTGTTATTTAATACGGCAGGACAAAATTCAGAACGTGCCGTGTTTAATCCTTCTACATTTCTTATTTCATATTCAACGGCTTTGGTTTGCCAGTATTTAATTTGCTGACAAGAACGGATGGCGTTTTTTGCTTTACCATCGGTTGGTTTTTCGGCGAGATACGCGTTAAACTGATTTAAAGCTTCCGTGTAATTATTATTTGTTTTTAATACATAGCCATAATTATATTTCACTTCTGGCGCCACTTTTCCATTCATGGCAAGTGCCTTTTTATAGCTGTCTTCCGCTTTTTTGTATTCATTTAAAATGCGGTAACAATCGCCCAGTTTAATAAGGCTTTCCTGCTGCTCTTCTCCCCGTTTCTGTGATGCCTTTGAATACAAAGGAATCGCTTTGGCGTAATGCGCTTTCGCAAAATATTTATCGGCTTTCTTTTTTTGTGCAAAAGAAATATTTGTGATTAAAAGAACAGGTATTATTAATAAGAACTTTTTCATTGTATTGAATTATTTATTGGGATGAATGCGTTTTAATTATAAAAATCTTGGTGAAACAGTTTTAGATTTGTTTTTCTTGATATCGTAACCCAGCATGATTTCGTGTGAACTGCCTAAGTTTTTTCTTTTGCCGGTACCAACATCATATGAGTAACCTAACCTGAACTGGTTGGTTATGTAAACCTGAAACAATCCGCCAAAACCATAACCCTGACGAACAAATCCGCCAAACCAAATTCGCTTAGCTGCAAAGAAATTTAAATTTACGTCAACCGTGGTTTTAGTCATAACATGTTTTACCATTAACGATGGAACAACAAGGAAATTCTCATTCACAACAAAAGATTTTCCCATGGTTAAGAAAATATGAGGTTTTAAAATATACGATACGCTGTAATCTTTATTCCCTGTTGTATCGCGTACAGTAAATTCACCATTATAAACTTTACCATTATTTAAATGCGTTGCGCTTAAACCCATGTAAAATGTATTGGTTCTTAAATATAAACCCGCATCAATATCAAGAGCGCCTTTATTGCTGCTCGATAAATCAGCCACAACAGCATCATCAGTTTCTTTATACTTCACATCACTGAAGTTAAATTTATAACTGCTGTAACCTGCTCTTGCTCCAAAAGCGAGTTTGGTTTTATTATTTACCTTCAATATATAAGAGAAGTTGGCATAAGCCGAAGAAACAGTTTTCGAACCAATCTTATCATTAATAATATTTAATCCTAATCCAACTTTATCGTTAGCTACCGGACTATGCACACTAAACACGGCAGTAGTTGGTGCGCCGGGAAATGCGAGCCATTGTTTTCTCACATCTGCAACCAATGCAATCGCATCACGTGCGCCTGCATAAGCAGGATTAATTACCATTTGGTTATACTGGTAAAGATTGTACTGAGGGTCCTGCTGCGCAAAACTTTTTGTTGCACTTAATACAACAGCTAAAATAATCGCTTTTTTCATTATTGTTTTCATATGCTTAATTCAAATCTTTTTTAGTTAATTCAATCCACCCTTTTATTAAATCTGTGTTATTTCCTAAATCAATTACATAATAGTAAGTACCTGAAGGAACTCTCTCCGAACCGTCTTCACCTGTACCGGCCCAGAATTTATTTGTATTGTTGTAATCGTGAATTTCTTCAAGTAATTGTCCCCATCGGTTGAAAATAGTTACCACATTCCCGGGATACATTTCAATATTTTCTAAAAAGAAAATATCATTTCTGCCGTCACCATTTGGTGTTACGCCATTGTAAATGACGAGATGACATTTATCGGAAACATTAAATTGAATGTTTGCAGTACCAACACAGCCGTTTGCATCTTTTGAAGTAACAGAATATGTGAGTGGTTGTGTATTGGGAGGAATAACTGTAAACGAAGGATTTGTATTACCGGTATTCCAGGTATATGTTGAAGCGCCATTTGCACTAACGGTTACTACTTTACCCGGACACAATTCCCCTGATGAATTAATTGTTGGATTAACCCCTGTATTAACTACTACCGGAATTACGGTGTAGTTATAACAACCGTTAGTTCCCAAACCTAATACAGAAAAAGTTGTGTTGGCCACAGGGCTTACTACTATGGTACTACCAAACTGAAAAGTGGACCATGTATAAGTTGCTGCACCAAAAGCATGAAGCGTTATTGTATCGCCAACACAAACAGAAGGTTTACTTGCTGTTGCATTTATGAATGGCGGAATTTTAACAGGAATAACAATACTGGAATTTGAAATACAGTTCGAGCCGGCACTTACCGAATAAGAATTAACTATTATGTTTGGTGTAACCTGAATAACCGAGAGATTTGAACCTGTATTCCAGGTATAAGTTGAAGCCCCGCTGACTGTTAAAGTTACCGTATCGCCAAAACAAACACTTGGCTTACTTGGTGTAATAGTTAATACTGGGAAATTGTTTACTGTTATATTTACAAACGATGTATCATTGCAGCCAAAGGAATTAGTCCCCACTAAAGTGTAACCAGTGCTGTTGGTGGGTTTCACAATAATTGTTGTAGCTGTTGAAGAACCGGGAAGCCATTGGTATGTATCGCCACCATTTCCTGTTAAAGAAATTGAATCACCCGCACAAATAACCGTTAAGGATGAAGTAATACTAACAGTTGGGTTTGGATTAACAACTACGGTAAATGTTTCCATACCGGGACAGCCGTTATCAAGATTCAAAGTATAAACTGTGGTTGTTGCAGGTGTAACAACAATTGTATTGCTTGTTGAACCTGTGCTCCACGTAAAAGAAGTTGTTGCTACAACAGAAGCATTTAAATCTATTGGCTCACCAGGACACTTAGGAACAGATATACTCGAAACAATTGCACCGGTTGGTGTTGGCATCGCCTGAATATTTAAAGTATCGCCGTACAAACTGCACTGACCATATCCGGGCGGTAAAGTATAAGAAAAAACAGGATTATAATTTCCTGCAGAAGTTACAGTAAAACTTGATCCTCCGATTGAAACAGGATACCACATGAAATTTCCGGGATATCCCGGTGTAATTGAACTATTGAGAATAACCGGTGAAGATGGACAAACAACTGTATTTGTACTTACAATCAGTGTTTTTAAATCGAAAGAAAAATTTCTGAAATTTATAAGATATGGGAAATCGCCGGATCCAACAAAAACGAAGTCGGGTATTCCGTTACTATCAAAATTTTCTACTAAAAACCGGTACGACTCGCCAACATAGAATGGTATACTTACACCAAAAGGATACCCGTTTGCAGATGTTCCCTTGACTACATTAAATGATCCTCCATAATCAGCAATCACCAAGTCAGGTTTTGTATCTGAATTGACATCTTTTATGACAAACTCTGCTCCAACAGCCATTGGATTGAGGTAAATGCTATTGAAGCTGAATGTACCAGTATTTTGGATGATACTGAATCCGCCAAAGGCCGCAATGGCGAAATCAGGTTTTGAGTCACCGTCATAATCAGCAGTTTTAATTGATTTAACAGGAGATGTAAAAGGTTCCGTGAAAATAACAGGTGTAGAAAAACTAATTGCCGTATTCCCTAAATTCGGATAAATTTCCATCGTATCAGTTACGTCATCAGTCCCGATAATAAAGTCATTATAATTATCCCCGTTAAAATCAGCTATCGCAATAGGAATTTTCGGGCTGTTATTTATAATTGTATGATTTGTAAATACTGCAAATGAATTTATAGCTGTATAATTGAAAGGCCCTGTATGCTGAAAGAAGAATAATTGCATATTAAAAGTTGAAAGGTCCTGACCCGTTCCAATGATATCAGGCTTCCCGTCATTATTCAAATCAGCAGCTTCAATCTGAAAAGCTTCAAGATTAGGAAGTGCTGAATTTATAAAAACACTAACAAGACTAAGTCCGCTTCCTGACAGATTTTTAAAAAGTGCAAGGTCACCCTGCGCATTAATGGTAGCAATATCTTTGTAAGTATCCCCGTCAAAATCGCCAACACATAAATCTTTAGCTGAATTTCCGATATAAACTTTGATAGGTGAAACAGCTGTAAATTTTGCAAATCCGTCGTTAAAGAAAACCTGTAACGAATCATTTCCTTTATCAATTACAGCAAAATCCAATTTACCATCTTTGTTAAAGTCAATTGCTACCGGCCTCGACCAAGCAGTGAAAAGCTGAATGGAATCCATTTTCGCAAAGCATAAATTGCCGTAATTAAGGAATTCCTGAGCTTTAAATATTAAACTTAAAGCAATAAAAGAAATTATGAGTGCAATTTTTTTCATTTACAATCTTAATTAATTATTCAATAATTCAATCCAGCCTTTAATAGGTTTACTGCTGCTTTTATCATTCAGATTGATGATGTAAACGATCTTATTCAATGTACACAATGTCACACAATTATTCACAAGGTTGAAGAGAAAAGATTTTAATAAATATTTCAATCAATTTTCAACTTTAGAAATGTTATGGAGT
>CAZRNW010000313.1:2714-4959 GCA_964601535.1 uncultured Flavobacteriaceae bacterium | reverse complement strand
GATTTTTTAACAAGTATAAGTAGAGACTTCCTAGTATATTATAGGGGTGATGAAGGCTTTTTTCTACCCCAAAAGGATGAAGAGATACCGTAAGTCGGTATGTAAGCGTTGCTTACAAGTAGCCTATAGTAGAGATGAAGATTCTAAATTATAAACAATACATAATCTTAGGAGGATTATAAATGTTTTCAAGCAATTCACCCCGTATTGCGAACCAACAACTAAAGGTTCAAGATCTTTGTGTTCATAAAGACCAAGATACAAATCTTTATGTAGTTAGTGGTTCCGATGTTATCATTTTTATCGACGAAGCTGTTGATATCGTAAAAGGCTGTATGCTAATTGACGACTCCGCTTCTGAGACACTAGCCGTTCCGGCTGCAAGCCTATCAGTGGTTGACAGTTCTGCTTATACAGCAGGCGGTGACAGAAAAGCTGTTAAATTAGCTTCTGTTACATTAGCAACTAACGATATGGTTCAACTTTTTTACGTATTACAATAATATATTAGGAGGAAATAATATATGGCTGCTTCAACGTCAAACAATCTTGACACACTTAATGGTCTCTTAGAGTAAACACTTTAGAGAGATGAGGTGAGATCCCTCACTTCCGTAAAGGAAGGAAGTTGGAGAAATGCTGGAACCCCTTTATGGGCAATCAGCAGCCGAGCCGAGAAGATCGGAAGGTCCAGAGACTAGAAAATTAGATAATCCTGAAGGCATAGCCTGTTGGAGATAAAATGTTCAATAAAGATAAACGAAGTTTAGCCCTTTTATTAGTATTAGGAGACGGTTGTTTACATTATATTAAAAATAATGGCAAAATTTATGGCGGATTAACGATTGATCACGGAATTGATCAAGCTGATTATCAATCATGGAAAGCTAAATTATTAAGTGAAATTTTTAATAGAGATGTAAGAATGAGAACAGGACATAAAGGTAAATCAGTTCAAGTTTCGATTTGTATGAAGCGACTCAGAGCTTGGCGAAAATTTACTTACCCTAATAATAAAAAAAGCATTCCTAGGCTTTTAAAGTTTATCAGACATCCCGAATTAGCGTTAGCCGTTTGGTTAATGGATGATGGATATATAGAATCAAGTTTACATAAGTTAAAAAACGGTTCTGTAGTAAATTATGGTGCGGCTATAAGAATTTTTAGTTGTGATCAAAACGATCAAGAATTACTAGAGATTCGAAAATGGCTAAAAGACAATTTTGATATCGAATCTAAAATTCGTTTTCAGAAAAAGAAAAACATAAAATATCCATTTATTAAAATAAACCAATCAGATAGTTTAAAGATATGGGATAAACTACGAACTTTCATACTTCAATTTAAAAGTATGAAATATAAATTTCGTTACATTGAACAAATTTATCAATCTAAATTTTTACAGCCCCAACCTAGCAAATAAGCTAGATGATATAGTCCGATACTCCTAGAAATAGGAGCAAACGATTCGTAAAGAAGTTTATGCTGATAAACTTGAAAACTTGATCCCAGAAGGTGTTAAGTTAATGAATAAAATTCCTTTTGCTAAAAGGGATGCACAATTAGGTAATTTTTACCATCAACCTGTTATTCTTGGCCAAGAGCACGGTGTTACTTTTGCTCAAGCTGGCGAAGATGCTTTCAATCTTAACGCTCCTGTAGCTGGTAAGATTAAAGATGCTCAAGTTCGCGGTACACAACTTGTACTTCGTTCTGTAATGGGCTATGCTTCAGCTTCCCGTTCTTCTCAAGGCGGATCTAAAGCTTTTGAACAATCAACTAAGTTCCTTGTTGCTAACATGTTGCGTTCTATTAGCAAAAAATTAGAAATTGAATTGCTTTATGGTCAAATGGGCTATGGAACAATTTCTGCAGTTTCTACTACTACTTTAACAATCACTACTGCCGAATGGGCTCCAGGTATCTGGGCTGGCGCAGAAGATATGCCGATTGAAATTCGCAATGCTGCTGGTTCTACTAGCCGTGGTGAAACTCGCGTAGTTTCTGTTGATTTTGACAACCGTCAAATCGTTGTTGAATCTGCTCTTGCAGGTGTTACTGCTACTGATGTTATTTGGCATAAAGGTGCTTATAATAACGAATTTGCAGGACTTCATAAAATTATAACTAACACAGGATCGCTCTTCGGAATCGATGCTTCTCAGTATAATTTATGGAAAGGAAACACTTATAGTGCGGCTTCTGCTGCTCTTTCTTTTAACAAAGTTCAAGATGCTATTTCTCG
>CAZRNW010000313.1:0-2614 GCA_964601535.1 uncultured Flavobacteriaceae bacterium | reverse complement strand
GGTGATGAGTTTTTCAGAGATTTGGAAAACGCTGCAGGCTACGAATTGAGAGCGTACACTGACCAAGCCCTCTTCTCGCATTCCCCTGGCAAAAACGTATTAATTAATAATATTGTAAATTAACTATATTCACGAATTCATAAGAAGGGACTTTAGTCCCTTCTTTTTTAATATTATATACCAAATAGAGCTTGCTTTCTATTAAAAAATATGATATAATAAAGATATGATAACTGGTATTATTTACTGTCATAAGAATAAAATTAATAACAAAGTTTATATTGGTTCAACTATTCAAAAGCCTAATAGACGTTGGCGAAAAAGAACAATTAGTAGTTATAAATCATGTCCGGCCTTTTATAGAGCATTAAATAAATATGGATGGAAAAATTTTGAAACTTCTATCTTAGAAGATAATATTTTATTTGAACAAATCTCTACTAGGGAAGAATATTATATCAATCTATATAATTCAATAGCTCCTAATGGTTATAACACTAATAAAATAGTTGAAGGTCGAGTTCAATTTTCAAAATCTACAAAAGAAAAGATCTCGAATAAACGAAAAGAATATTATTCAAAATTAACTGAACCTATTATTGCATATAATAGAAAAGAACATATTATAATTAATAATGATGAATATAAAAATTGTTCAAAATGTAAAGAAAATAAATTATTAATTGAATATAGAAAAGATAAAAATAGTTGGGATAATTTATTGTGTTATTGTAAAACTTGTCAAGCTCTTATAAGAAAACCTTTAAAAAAACTAACTCCAGAACAATTAAAAGAAAGTTATCGACAACGAACTATAAAAATACGTGAAAGTATTATAAATAATTATAAAACAAAACCTGAAATTAAGAAAAAAATATCTAAATCCCATATGAAGCCAATTAAAGCTGTTCATACTGAAACAAAAGAAATATTAATATTTCAATCGGCTTTAGAAGCTAAAAATAAGGGATTTAATAATAGTAATATTAGTAAAGCATTAAAATCAGGAAAACCTTATAGAAATTATATCTGGTCTTATATTTAAATAATTAACAAGTAAGTGTATAGGAGTACCTATACATTATGCTTAAATTTAAAGACAACGCTGCTCGTCTTATTGAAGAACTGGCGGCTTTAGAACAATCCAATCGTCCCCTTTTTGACCTTCTACAAGATGTCGCTAACTTCGTTAGCTCCACATATAAAAAAGAATTTATAATTACTATGATAGGCCGAACAGACGCCGAACAAGATGCTATTTACAAGGACGATCCTAAATATAAAATTAAAAAATTCAAGTCCCCACACCAATTCAGCCATGCGGCTGATATTAGATCATCTATCTTCAGCTCGGACGAGATCAAGGGTATTGAAGATTATTTAAACAATAAGTATAACGGAATTAACTATTATAAATGGACTGCTCGAAACCACATAGTAGGTAACGGGGCTTTTCATTTTCATATCCAATATGCTAAAAAATAATGATGATAACATTTTTCTTTTGTCTTTTAATAGTCGGACTTATTATTAAATCTATGACTAGTGATATTAAACCTTCTAATAATAGCATTTGTAAAGGTCATACCTGGGTTTACAAGAATCTGGGGACCGATCAGGAATATATGGTGTGCCAAGTATGTCACATGCTACCTGGAACCGATCTTAAGGAAGAAGGCGAGGGCTTTTATTAAAAAGCCGATTTTACCCAAAAAACATCGCATTTTTAACAAGTATATATAGAAGATAACGTCTATCTAAGTAGGTATAAATGTCACGTAATTTGGTTGTAAACAATAACGTCTACGCTTATCCTGATCCAGGTGAAGATCCAGGTTGGGGGGAAGCAAGCTCCGATTGGGCTGAGGCCGTAACGGATGTATTAGCCAGTCTTTTAAGTTCTGGTGATATTTTAGAAACAACATTTAACGTCGCAAACAATGTTTCCAGTCCCGCAAATATTACGGGCATGGCTTTTAATACAGGAACTGTTCGTTCCGCAATAATCACTTATTCAATTTATCGAGTTTCATCAATAACACTTAGTGGCAAAGCAGAAACTGGACAATTATATATTGTTTATGATAATTCTGCTTCTTCTGGAAATAAATTCTTGCTTACACAAGAGGCTACAGGAAATTCGGGAATTACTTTTGATATTACAGATGCTGGTCAATTTACATACACATCAACAGACATCGGTGCTACAAGTTATTCAGGTGTTATGCATTTTACAGCAAAAGCGTTAGCGCAATAATAGGAGTTTTTTAATGAAGTCATTTCGTCAAATAATCACTGGCCTTTTATTAAGAGGTGAAACGTCTGATCCAAGTTTAAATCAAAACGGAAGCCTCTGGTATAATTCGACATCCAATCGTATAAAGGGGTATTTAGAGTCCGCCATTCGAACTATAGTTAGTGAAGATCAAACACAAACTCTTACAAATAAAACTTTAACTGGAAATACAGCCGCAAATCTTATTAGTGGATCAGGAACTACAGTTTTTCCAACTTCTGGAACACAAACTATTCAAAATGGAACAGATACTGTTGTTTCACGAAATACAACAGATACTTTAACAAATAAAACAATTGATGGTGACAATAATACAGT